>NZ_LBJU01000113.1:0-138899 GCF_028128835.1 Bradyrhizobium sp. CCBAU 65884
GTTTGCCGCCATCTTTGGCACAGCGACGCGAATCTAATGCGAATCTACGATTGCGAACTTGTGACTCGGGACACTAGGATGGATTGAGCTCTTCGCGAAGCCCCATCAGACCATCCGGCCGATTGGGCGGGCGATCAATATGATGACGACGCGACAACGGTGACATTGCACTCAACTCGTAAGCGATCTCCAAGGGGACAGCCGCAACGAGAGCACTTTCGGTCAGCTCGGAGTTAAGTGCACTGTCACCCGTTATCGCGAGCCTCTCCTCGGGTGACGCGCACGCCCAAGTAATTAGTAGTCCCAACGTGCGGAGACCTCGCGATAGATGAGCAGCCCGGCGCTCCACATCACGACGCCGAGACCGCAACCCAACACGATCAGAAGCTCGGGAGCTATCACATGGAGCATCATTCGCATGAACTCCACCCGAGCTGATTGAGAACCGGAAGAAACCTTCGCCAAAATCAAGTAGACTTGCCACTCCCGGAGCACAAACAAGATCACCAGCACTTTTAGAAAGCCCAGCGCGGTTCGTCCTTCCGGAGCAGGAAAAAATAACCCGCGCGGGCCTGCAGCGTAAGAATCCCAAGAACAAGCAACGAGACGAGGAGCGACAAGACAAAAAACTGGCGAACGAAAATGTCTGCTCGATCGAAATCGGCAAACGTAATCTCTTCAAATACTTTGAATTTCTCGGTCAGTGCGACAAACAGCATCCTTTCGGGGAGAGGGAGCGCGAATGGAAATACGAAGTCAATCACGGGCGCAGGCAGTATCAGCGTTTTTCCTTCGCCAAACAGCAGCAATGCGGTGCCGGGGACGATCATAAGCAGTGCGTTGGCCAAGGAATAGCAGTGGCCGACAAAACCGCCTCGGTCTAACCCAAAGTTACCGTTGTCCATGGAGGTCACTGAATCTTATCCTGCGCGTTGCTGCGCAAGTTATCACATCCACAGTCTGCTAAGCAGGGTTAGCAGCAGCAAAGTCAGTGGAAGCACCACGATCGTCGTGAGCAAGCGCTGCTGAACGAACACCCTGGTTTGCTCATCCCTGGGAAACATCTCCCAAGTCATGCGCTCCCAAAGGCCAACTCGGCGCGACGGTTTAAGACCTCGCATCCAAAGAGAGAGATGTGTAATCACCAAAGTAATGAGCAAGGAGATCAGCATGGTCCAGCCAGTCCGCGTCATTTGGCAAGCCTCTCCTGAAGCAATTGGCTGGGCGGCCTTCCCGAAGGACCCGCCCCACTCATCGAGATGCAAGCGGGGCACTCTCGAATAACCCGTCAGTCTCGTCGATGCTTATCCAAACACACTCGAAAACTCTGTGCAGGCTGAGAGCACGTGCCGACGGTTCAACCCGACATTTCCTGAACCGAGCGGTCCGCTGAACTTCACAAGGAGACGCTCCGGATGCTTTGGATTCGGTCTGGCATCCGTCGTCCATGACAAACGCCCAATTCTGGTCTTGATGGCTTCTTGACGTTCACAGGCTAGCGCAATCGAAGTGAACAGCGCACGCACGTCGTCGATGGACATATCCATTGCCGACGACTCTCCCAGATTGCACCAGAGCCGAAATCCTGGACCGAGAAACTCGACGTAAAAGCCATAGCCAGGGCCGACAAGTGAAATCCGCTGGTCTTTCATATGCGCTCTATGGGTCCATAGCTCACGACAAAAGAAAAAGCCCAGTCGCGAGACCGGGCTTTCCTTTATTCTCAGCTCTCCGACGCCACTCACGCCGCCTTCGACACCAGCGCCTCGCTCTCGATCAGCTCGGTACCGATCAGATAGTCCCGGCAGCCCCGCAGGCTCCGCAGCGCGCGGTTGAAGTCGATGCCTGTCGAGACCAGCGCATGCAGCGTTGCGGGATTGCGCACGATGCCGCGCAGCACGGCGGCGAGGTCGATCTGACCGTTCGGCTTGATGGCGGCGCGGGCGAGCGCCGGCAATGCGCGGTGGGCGGGATCGCTGATGACGCGGACCGCGGCAAAGGGCAGCCCGGCTTCGGTGGCATAGGCGGCCGCGATGTGGCTTTCCATGTCGACGGCGGAAGCACCGGTCTCGGAATGCAGCGCCGCCTTGCAGGCGCGCTTGGTGACCACTTCCTCGGCACCGGCGAGGCTGCCGCGCACCACGCGGCGGCGGCCCGAGGTCAGGCGGTCGATCAAATCGTCGCCAAGCGAGAGCCCTGCGGCCCAACGGGTATCGCCGTCGAGCACCTCGGTCGCCAGCACGACGTCGCCGGAGCGCAGGCTCGGGTCGAGCCCGCCGGCCACGCCGAACGAGATCACGCCGCGAATCGTCTCTGGATCCACCACCGTCAGCAGCGCCCGCAACTGGGTCGGGCTGCTGGATGAACAAATCACGGCCATTCCGGGCCCGGCTGCGATGCGGGCCTCCTGAACCAGTCCGGTCACGATCAGTATCGGCCGCGGGTCGATGGCATTACCCACGGTAAAATAGTCCCCCGTCCCCAAAGTCACATTCCGACCCCTACCACCCTGCTGTTGGTGTTCCGCAAGTTCCGATACCGCGCCAGTGCCCACAACGGAAAGAACTTTGGGTAACCATGATACCGCAGATAGAACACGCGGGGGAAGCCTGTGGCGGTGTACCGCTGCTCGTCCCACAGTCCTTTTTTGTTCTGTGTTGCAATCAGGTACTCCACCCCGCGGGCGACGGCCGGGTGATCAACCTCGCCTGCCGCCATCAGGGCAAGCAAGGCCCATGCCGTTTGCGAGGCGGTCGAGGGGGCGGCCTCCCATCCCCGGTAGTCCAGCCGGTAGCTGACGGCGTCCTCGCCCCAGCCGCCGTCCTCGTTCTGGATCGAGGCCAGCCAGCCGGCGGCCTTCCGAATCATGGGGTCCTTGTGGGCGACGCCGGCCATGTTGAGGGCGCAGAGCACCGACCAGGTTCCATAGATGAAATTCATGCCCCAGCGGCCGTACCAGGAGCCCTCGGGGTGCTGAGTCTTCCTGAGGTAGGCGACCCCGTCAGCCACGTGCTTGCTGGTCTTCTCGGTCTCGCCGAGCTGGGCCAGCATCGAGATGCAGCGCGCCGTGACGTCCTCGGTCGGCGGGTCGAGCAGCGCGCCGTGGTCCGAGAACGGGATGTTGTTGAGATAGTATTCGAGATTGTTGACGTCGAAGGCGGCCCAGCCGCCATCGTCGCTCTGCATGCCCTCGATCCACTCCCGGCCGCGATCGATCGCGGCGTCGTAGCCGGTCGCACCGTGCTCCCGGCGCATGCGGTCCATCGACATTACCACCACGGCGGTGTCGTCGAGATCGGGGTAATGCGCGTTGTTGTACTGGAAGGCCCAGCCGCCCGGACGCACGTCGGGCCGCTTCACGGCCCAGTCGCCCTTCACCTCGAGCTCCTGCTTCGGGATCAGCCAGTCGAGGCCCTGCTTGGCCGCCGGCACCGCCTTGTCGCCGCCAGCTTCCAGCAGCGCATGCGCCGTCAGCGTCGTGTCCCACACCGGCGAGACGCAGGGCTGGCAATAGGCTTCGTCGTCTTTGATCACGAGCAGCTTGTCGATGCCCCGGCGTGTGATCGCGCGCGGCGGGAAGTTCTCGTCCTTGCCGAGCGCGTCGTACATCATGACGATGTTGGCCATGGGCGGGTAGATCGCGCCCATGCCGTCCTCGCCGTTGAGCCGCTCCTCGGTGAAGGCGAGCGCCGCATCGATGGCGCGCTTGCGCAAGGCCTTCGGGAACATCGGCTCGATTACGCGTAGAATCGCGTCGAGCGAGCGAAACAGCACGAACCAGGCCATGCTCTGGTGCGGCGCCTTCGCGGTCATGCCGATCGAGCGCGGATCCTGCAGGAAGAGCTCGTCGATGCCGACGCCCTTCGGGTTCTTCGCGCGCGGCTTCAGCGCTGCGAGCACCATCAACGGCACCATGGTGGTGCGCGCCCAGTATGAGATCTTGTTGAGGTGGAACGGCGACCAGAACGGCAGCAGCACGATCTCGATCGGCAGCACCGGCACCGCGCGCCAACTCACCACGCCGTACATCGCAAGCAGGAAGCGCGTGAAGACGTTGCTGTTGACAGCGCCGCCGCGCGCGTGGATCGCCTCGCGCGCGCGCACCATGTGCGGGGCGTCGACGGAATCGCCGATCATCTTCAGCGCGAAATAGGCCTTCACGCTGGCGCTCATGTCGAACTCGCCGTCATGCACCAGCGGCCAGCCGCCATGGGCGCCCTGAATGCGGCGCAGGTAATTGGCGATCTTGGCTTCGAGCACGGCATCGACCGGCTCGGCGAGATAGTGGCGCAACAGAACGTATTCGGCCGGAATCGTACAGTCGGCCTCGAGCTCGAACACCCAATGGCCGTCCGCCTGCTGGAAGTCGAGGACGCCCTGCGTCGCCGATGCAATGCTCGATTCCAGGATGCCCGATTGCAAGATCCCCGATTGAAGGGCTTCGCGGCTGGTCGCGTTCACGGAATCCATCTCGCTCGATTGCTCCGATAGTCGATTGAAATTGGCCGGGACGTCTGCCCGTCAGGGCCGCTTTGCGGCGAGAACCAGATCGGCGGCGCGATCACCGGACCGGACCGATCCCTCGATGGTTGCAGGCAATCCCGTAGCAGTCCAATCACCCGCAAGGAACAGGTTTTTCAGCGCAGTGACCGGCCCCGGACGCAGGGCATTCTGCGCCGGCGTCGCCGCAAATGTGGCACGGCGCTCGCGCACGATCTGCCAAGGGGGCAGCTCGCCGGACACGCCGCCGGCCTTGCAGACGTCGTTCCAGATCGTCTGCGCGAGTTCCTCACGCGGCATGTCGACCAGACGGTCGCTGTTGCTGATGGTGACGGACAACCGGTTCGGGAACGCGAACAGCCACTCCACGACGCCGCCGATCACGCCGAGGATGGGCGCCGAAGCCGGCGGCGGTGTGATCCGGAAATGCGCATTCACGATGGCGCGATATTCGGTCGGCGTCTTCACGCCCGGCAGCAGGCTCGCAGCAGCCCGCGGCGGCACCGCCATCACGACGACGTCGCCCTCCCCGATCTGAACGACATCCTCGCCGCCGAAATTCAGCGCACTGGCCTTGCCGTCAGTGCTGGTGAAGGACCGCAGCTCATGGCCGAGTTGAACGGTGTGGCCGCGCTCCTGCAGGAACTTCACGGCCGGCTCGATCAGAACGGCGCTGAGGCCGTCGCGCGCGATGAGGGGACGGCAGGCCTGTCCGCCGGCAAGCAGCGTCTCGCGCACGATGGCGCCGGCAAGCCCGGCCGAGCCCTCGGGCGGATCGACGTTGAGCGCCGCGAGCAGCAGCGGCTGCACCAGACGCTGATAGAGCACGCCTTCGCAAGGAATCGATTTGCCGACCAATGTGTCTTCCGACGCCCAGATCAGCGGCGCCAGCTTCAGATAATCGGTGAGGCCCGTGTCGGGCACGCGGCGGCCTTCGTCGAGCACCCAGGTCGGCAGCCGGCCGGTGCCGAGATCGATCTGCCAGCGCTGCCCGGTCTTGATGTCGACGAAGGGAAACTGCGCGCTGTCAGGGCCGACGAGGCCGGCCTCGCTGCCGATCGAACGCGCATAGGCGCGCGCATGCCTGTTGCCCGACAGCAGCAGATGATTGCCGTTGTCGATGGTGAGATTGGTGGCGCCGTCGAAATAGGAACGGCAACGGCCGCCGGCCTGCTGCGTCGCCTCGTGCACAGCGACCTTGAAGCCGGCATTGGCGAGCCGCACGGCGGCGGAGAGGCCGGAAATTCCGGCACCGATGATATGAGCTGTCTTTTGCATCAGATGAAAGCGTAGCGAAGCAGGATCAGGATACGTGTGACCTTCGACACACGCACCGGCTGGCGCGGCGCGTTGAAGCCGCGCGCAATCAGCAGATCCAGAATGGAATGATAGTATTTCGACATGATCCGCGGCGCGCGCACCGTGCGGCGCTTGTTGCGGTTCATGATCTCGTCCGACTTCTCGAAATGCGTCTTCGCACGCTGCGTCAGCGGCAGGCAGACCTTCGGCAGCGCGCGCTCGGCGATCACGCGGTTCGGATCGTCGGAGGTGATGCCGGCATGCAGCAGCGCCTCGCGCGGCAGATAGAGCCGGCCGAGGCCAGCGTCCTCGTCGATGTCGCGCAGGATATTGGTGAGCTGAAGCGCGCGGCCCAGATGATAGGCGAGCTGGATGCCGTCTTCCTCGGGCAGGCCGAACACCCGCACCGACAGCCGTCCGACGGCGCTGGCGACGCGATCGCAATACAGATCCAGCGTCGCCATGTCGGGCGCGCGGATGTCCTGCGGGACGTCCATCTCCATGCCGTCGACGATGGCGAGGAAATCCTCGCGCTTGAGGCCGAAGGTCTTCACCGAGCCGACGTAGTCCTTCAGCCGCGGCGGCGGATTGCCCTGATAGAGCGCGTCGATGTCGTTGCGCCATTCCTGAAGCGCGGCGAGCCGCTCCGTGCGCGGACCGTCGGAATCGGCGATGTCGTCGACCTGGCGGCAGAAGCTGTAGATCTGGAACATCGCTTCGCGCTGGTCATGCGGCAGGATGCGCATCGCGGCGTAGAACGAGCTGCCGGATGCGGTCGAGCCATAATTGGCGCCGGGCGAGGTCGCCTCAAGCGTCATGTGCAGTCCCCGGTCTGGAAATGGCCTTGCGTCCAATTGCGCGGCGGCCGACCTCGCCGATCATTCCGGCAAGGCTGAAGATGAGCAGTTCGAATTTGTTCAGGTGCACCCGCTCGCGCAGGGGATCGCGCACCTTCAAGAGGCGCACGATACGGTCGGCATAGGCCTGGATCACCGCAACGTCGACGCCGAGGCGGAAATCCCGGATCTCCGCAGCGAGCGACCTGCCCTCGTCGAGCAGCGCTTCATTGCGCACGGCCAGCGCCTGCAGGCAGGCCAGCATCGCCGGCGGCGACTGTGTCAGCCCGAGCTGCTCGACCGAGGCACCGTGTGCTGCCAGCGCATCGCGCGGCAGATAGACGCGATTGAGCTCGCGGAAATCCTTGCCGCAATCCTGCAGGTGATTGTTGATCTGCAAGCCTGCACAGAGCGCATCCGATGCGGCCCAGGTCGAGGTGCTCTCGCCGTGGACATCGAGCATGAAGCGGCCGACCGGCATCGCCGAGTAACGGCAATAGTGGATGACCTCGTCCCAGTTCTCGTAGCGCAGCTTGGTCACGTCCATGCGGAAGGCGATGAGCACGTCGAGCGCATGGCGCGGCGCCATGCCGCGCTCGGCCAGTGCACGGCGCAAAATGACGGCCTCAGCCTGGGTGTCGCCCTTGCCGAGCAGTTCCGCCTCGAGCAGGTCGAGATAAGCGAGCTTCTGATCGGGCGGCAGGGTCGCGTGATCGGCAATGTCGTCGGCGGTGCGGACGAAATTGTAATACGCCAGGATCAGGGCGCGATGACGCGGATGAATGATCCAGGACGCGACGGGAAAATTCTCGTCGCGGTCACCTTTACCGGATCGCAATTCGCTCGCAGAGGTCATCGAGGGCTGGTTTACAATCGTTTGGACAGGAAGGGCTTCTTCGCTCGCGCGGGCTCATGCCGGCGATCCGCCGCGGCCCCCATATAGGGGAATACGGCCGCAAAACCAATCCTGTCTCTCGATGGCTGCCCTTCCGCGGATCGGGCCCGAAAAGGCGGCCCGGAGGCCGCCTTTGTGGGCCAGTGGCCGAGCTTACTGGTTGTGGGTCTTCAGGACCTGGTCGCAGGCCTGCGAGATCTTGGCCCGGTTCTCCTTGAGGCAGGCCAGGATGGTGAAATCGCCCTGGTCGATGACTGGGCGGCAGAACTTCTGCACGTCGCGCGTGCAGGCCTTCTGCTCGGCGTCCGTGCCGCGCCCTGCCTGGGCAAAGGCCGCCGTCGAAAGGGATGCCGACAGCAGGGTGAGAGCGACGAGAAGCTTACGCATTGTATTCCTTCATTCTGACGGCAGAATCGCACCGGACCCGGACTGCACAGGGCGGAGGACCGGAACGGATTGTTCTGATGGCAAGTCGCCGCGACAGGTGCGGCCTCAGAGAAGGCACAAGCACTGGCAAATGCGGCCAAATTGGCGCCACGCCCACCAAATCAGGTCTTCCCTGCGCCTTCATTGGCAGATGTAAGAGATTGATACTACGTCATAATTCGGAAGCACTGCGTTTTACTGCATACCTGTTGCAGAGCTGCATCTGTCCGCCCCGCCTTTCCCGCCGGAAACACGCAGAAACAGGGCAAATCGACCGGTCCGGGTCTGGCGAGAGGCGTCGTGAACCGCCATCTCTGGCGGCCGGGCTTTGAACCTGACACTGGCTCGGAGCACTAAACTTTCGATGTGGCGAGACGTTATCACGCGTAAGCGGGCGTCGTTCCAAAACGGGATATTTGAGATGAAATTCTTTGGGCGATCTGGACTGGCAATCAAAGCGGCCGGCATCGGGGCGGCGCTGCTCTTCTCGGTTTCGGCAGGCCACGCTCAGTCGTCCGGCCCGTTTGCCGGTTTCGACGGCGCGTGGACCGGCACCGGCACGGTGTCGCTGTCCGACGGCTCCACCGAGCGGATTCGCTGCAAGGCCGACTACAAGGTCGCCGGCAGCGGCCTCAATTTGAAGCAGGCTCTGCACTGCGCCTCCGACAGCTACAAGTTCGACCTCACCAGCGACGTGACGAGCCAGGGCGAGCGCATCTCCGGAAATTGGAGCGAGTCCAGCCGCAACATCTTCGGCAATCTCCAGGGCACCGCCGGCGGTGGCCAGATCGACGTGTTCGTCGAGGCCAACGGCTTTGCCGCAAATCTGTCGCTGCGCACCAACGGCACCAAGCAGACGGTGCAGATCAGCTCCAAGGGCGAGATCCGCGGCGTCAACATCACGATGACGAAGGGCTGATTTCGTTCAGCTTGAATGGAATCATTAGCCCCCGGTTCTCGCGAGCCGGGGGCTTTTTGCTGGCATGAACTCACCCGGAACGGACTTGCCGAGATGGACCCGATACGCAGACATCTGCTCAAGGCCGCCGGGCTCTTCGTCGCCACTCGCGCCTTCGCCAATGATCAGCAGGGAGCGAACATGCAGCCTTCGTCCGTGAAGCCGCGTCACGTGCTCTGCTTCCTTGGAAAGAATGAAAGCCTGCTGCGACCGCCGAAGGCGGTGGCCGAGACGATCGCCGATTTGGGCTTCGAGATCGACCGCACCCATTCGCAAGCAAAGCCCGATCCGCACATGGAGCGGTCGTTCGGGGTGTGCTGGGACCGCGTCTTCCCGAAGGCATGGTCCGCATCCGACGAAGCGGCCGTGGCCAACCACAAGTCAGTCCTCTACGTGCTGGGCCCGCCGATGGCTCAGCAGAAGACGGCCGCCTTTTCAGCCGCGGCCCTGCAGATCGTGGACGAGATGCTCGACGCGGGCGCCGTCGCGGCGAAGGGCGAGAGCGCCGGCGTCGCTCACGGCATCGCGCGGTGGCGAGGTCTCATGGATCAGGCGCGCAAGGGCGCCATAACCAGCCAGGGCCTCAGCATGACCCCCGCCGTCACCAAGGCCTGCCGCCTTGCCTTCGCCAAGCGCCCGCTCGCCGGTCACAGCTATTACGAGACCGTCGGCTATCACCTCGTCGGCCTGCCGGAGGTTTACGTCGCGAAACCGCGCGGCAACGAATGGTCCGCGGTGATGGCGATGGAGGAGATCGCCGACGCCATGGCCGAGCGCGGCATCGAGGCGACGCTGCGCGAGCGCAAGCTCACGCTCTCGCACGAGCAGGACTACGCCGAGAGCGACTTCAAGTTCAATCCGTACGGGATCGTCCGGATCGAGGCGTGAGGCAGGGCAGCCTTAGCTGCCTCGCCGCTCAGATTGCCGGCTTGTCGGTCCCCTGCAGCTTGGCGTGCAGGTTGATCAGCCACATCGCCGTCGGCCGCAGGATGAAGAGGTCGGCGACCAAGGCCATCACCATCGAGAAGGCGCTGAGCCAGCCGAACAGCCGCAGCGATGGCAGGTCGGAGAACACGGTGACGACGAGGCCGCAGGCCAGCACCACCGTGGTCAGGATCAGCGCCGGGCCGACCAGCACGGTCGCGCGCTCCACCGCGAGCGCCGAGCCGACGCCCGGCTTGCTCTCGAGCCGGAGGCGGTTGAGGAAGTGGATGGTGGCGCTGAGGCCGAGACCGAACGAGACCGTAAGCGCGACGACGCTGGCGAATTGCAGGCCCTCGCCCATCGCCCACAGCACCGTTCCCGACATCACCACCGGGAAGATGCCCGGCAGGATGCAGGCGAACATCACCACCCAGGAGCGGAAGGCGAGGCCGATGAAGATCGCGACCAGCGCGAATTCGACGGTGAGCCCGCGGTTCAGCTTCTCGATCATGCTGGCCGAGTTGCGCGCCGCGATCGCGGCAAGGCCCGTCACCGCGACCTCGTAGCCCGGATGCTTCTTGCGGACGGCGTCGAGCTCGGCATCGAGCTTGTCGACGATCGGCAGGAGCTGGCTGGAATCCTTGTCCGGCACGCGGCCGGCGACCACAACCGCGTCCTGCTCGGCGTCAATGAAGCGCCGCACCAGATGCTCGGGAATGACGCTGACATATTCCTTCAGCGTCGCGACGTCGGCGCTGCCGGCCTTTTCCGCAAGCCAGCGGCGCAGGGTCTCGACCGACCAGACATTGCCGACACCGGCCGCCTTCTCCACGGTCGCATGCACGTCCGCGATGGTCTGCAGCGTCTCCGGCGAATAGAGCGATTCACCCTTGGGGAACTGGATCAGCACATTGACCGGGTTGGCGCCGGTGAGCTTGGCGTCGAGCCGGTTGCTGGCAGCGACCGCCTGACGCTTGTCCGGCACCTGGTCGGCAAGCCGGTAGCGCGGCTCCAGATTGGCGTAGATGACGCCGAGGCCGCCGACGAACAGCACTGCGATCAGGCTGAACAGGCCGGGCCGGCCCACCATCCGCACCGCGATCCAATAGCAGAAATTACGCAGCGCCTGGACGCCGGCATCCGCGCTCTGGAACTTGACCGCGAACGTCTTCTCGTTGCGCACGAGCAGCACGCCGAACACCGGCACCAGCGACAGCACCGCGACCAGCGCGATGATGGTGGCGGCGAGGCCCGCCTCACCGAACTTGCGGATCAGGTCCGAGTTGGAGAACTGCAGCGCGATGAAGGAAATGCCGGCGGTGCCGTGCGTCAGCACGCAGGCCGGGCCCACCACCAGCACCGCGTTCTTGAACGCGGTGAACTTGTCCTGGCCCGCGATCAGCCGGTCGCGCGCGGCGAAGGTGAGCTGCATCGAGTCCGAGAAGCTGATGACCATGATGAGCGGCGTCATCACGTTCAGGAACATGTTGAGATTGAAATTGGCCCAGCCGAGCGCGCCGAGCGCCAACAGGATCGCGATCATCGGCGGAAACGCCGCGGCGACCATGAACGAGATCTTGCGGAAGAAGATGATGGCGATGATGCAGCCGGCGAGAATGCCGAGGATGTTGTAGGTCAGCCCGTCGCGTTCGACGGCATTGCGGATCTCGAGCTGCATGACCGGCACGCCCGAGAGCTGCACGTTGAGACCGGTGTCGCTGAGATCCTCCTTCATCAGGGCGCGGATGTCGCCCACGGTCTTGGTCAGCTTGCTGGACGCCACCACCTCCGGATCGAGCGACAGCACGATCAGCGCCAGCGTGCCGTCTTCCGACAACAGCTTGCCGCGGATGATCTCGTTGTTTTTGACGGTCTCGATGAACTTGTCGTAGTCGGCGCCCTCGGGCAGTTGGGCCGGGAACAGCGCCGCCGGCAGCTTGCCCGGTGCCGGCGCCTGGCGTGCCGAGAACAGCGAGACCAGCCCGCGCGTGCCTTCGACCAGTTGCAGGTCGGTGACGAAGTCGCGCAGCTTCTCCAGATTGTTCCGGGCCAGCAGGTTCTTGCCCTCGACCACGACGAGGACGTCGAATTCCTCGGCCGGGAACTTCTTCGTGACCTCTTCATATTGATGGAATTCGCGACTGTCGGAGCGAAACAGCTGCGACAGCGAATCGTCGATCTTGATCCGGTGGATGCCGAACACGGCTCCGACGATCAGGACGAGCAGGACGATGCAGGAGACGATCGGCGCCCGGACGGCGATCAGCCCGATGCGCTCCAGCCCGAAGGCGATCGAGGACGTAGGTCCCTGCTCGACCTTGTCGACATGAACCTCATTCTCGCTGTGCTTTTCGAGCATGCCTTATCCAGTTCCTAAATCGGCTCGGGCTGAGAGCTTATTGCGCCCCGCGAACGGCTTGAAAACGCCATACCAATGGGAGGCTTGCCCTTTGAAAATGCGCGGAAAATCGCCGCGAGGGGTTTAGCAGGTGAACCGGTCTTTTCGCAAGCAGGCGAAGTGTGGCCGAATCGATCAAGAAGTGGCGATCTGGGCCGGGGATGCCCGTCATTCGGGCAATGCCGTGCCAATTCGACGCGGCGCGCGGTCCGCGCTCTCGTCCTTCAGCGCCACGCCGCTGACCTGCCGGGCCAGCCCCTCGCGGACCAGCCAGGCGATCTTGAAGGCGGCCTCGTCGTAGCTCAACCCGGCGTGATGGATATTGGACACGCAATTTCGCTCGGCGTCGGTGCGGCCGGGCTTCGGCGCAAAGGTCAGATAAGCGCCGAGGCTATCGGGCGCCGACAGGCCCGGCCGCTCGCCGATCAGCATCAAGGCCATGCGCGCACCGAGAATGGCGCCGATCTCGTCGCCGAGCGCGACGCGCGCGCCTGACGCGACGACGACATGGCCGACCGCGACGTCATCCCCTTCGGCGAGCAGGGGCAGCAGGTGCCTCACCAGCGCCGCCGCATGGGCGTGGACTGCCGCCGCGGACAGGCCGTCGCCGATCACGAGCGCAAGCCGGCACGGCGCCGAAGCCGCTCGCGCCAAGACCTCGGCCGAGCCGGGGGCGAGCCGTCGTCCCAGATCCGGCCGCCGCAGATAGTCCCTGCGGTCGACCGCCTGGCTCCTCACCTCGGTGACGGCAAGCCCCAGCGCGCCGAGATCGGCGAGCAAACGCGGCGCATCGAAGGCGGCATGCACGGCATCGCGGGCGCGGGCATGATCGAGCGTGAAATCGAGCAGCGCCTTGGTCGGCACGCTAGCGCCGCTGCGCCCGAGCGCCACGCGCGCGGGCGTGAACGCCCGCAGATCGAGGGTCGGACGGCGCGGCAGGGCCGGATCAGACATGTCGCATCATTCGGCGGGAACGGCGGCCTCGCGCAGCCGGATCGAGTAGTTCGAGGCGTTCTGCCTGCCGCTGGAGGCCGCGCGCGCAAAGGTGATGAGGTGGTGCGCGATCAGGGTGCATCCGATCAGACCTTCGACATCGCCGCGCTTGAGGCGCCCCAGCGCGAACTTCCAGAACACGCGCTTGTAGTCACCGAGCACGCCGACCTTCCAGAAGATGTTGCGCAGCATGACGAGGCCACGCCTGATGTTGGCCCAGGTCTTCATCTCGTCCGGGGTCGGCACCTTGAGGCGGTGAACATAAACGTGGTCGCATTGATACTGGAAGCGCGCGTAGACCTTCTCGGGCGCATATGCGACCGCCATCGCGTGCTTCCAGGACGCGACGACGTCGTCATAGGGCAGCAGGAAGTCGACGTTGGAATCGCGGCCGTCGTCTTCGACCAGGCGCCCCTCGCGCTCCAGCCGGTCCCACAGCGGCGTCTTCGGCAGCGCCTGAAGCAGGTTGATCGTGAGCAGCGGAATCCGGGACTCCTCGACGAAGCCGAGCAGCGCCTCAGACGTATTCGGCTTGTCGGTGTCGAGTCCCATGATGATGCCGGAGACGACCTCCATGCCGTAGGAGTTGATGGTGCGCACGCCCTCCAGGATCGGGACCATCATGTTGTGGTCCTTCTGCATCGCCTTCAGCGCGTCGGGATCGGGCGTCTCGATTCCGCAGAAGATGGTGATGAAATAGGCCTCGCGCATCTTCTCGAGGATCTCGGGCCGCTTGGCGATGTTGAGCGTCGCCTCGCAGGCGAGCCGCACCACGTAGCCGGTCCGCTTCTGCCATTCGATCAGATGCGGCAGCAGATCCAGCGCCGCCTTGCGGTTGCCGATGAAATTGTCGTCGACGAAATAGACCGTGTCCGTCATGCCGCATTCGCGCAGGCGGTCGAGCTCGGCGATGATCTGCTCCGGCGCTTTGAGGCGTGGATTGCGGCCGTAGAGGCCGGGGATGTCGCAGAACTCGCACTGATAGGGACAGCCGCTGGAATACTGGATGCTGCCGAGCATGTATTTCTTCACGTCGGCAAGCTCGTAGGCCGGGATCGGAAACTCCGTCATCGGCACGCGGTCCTTGGTGGTGAGCACCACCTGTTCCTCAGGACGCGTGCTGTCGCGCGACAGGATCTCGATCAGCTGGTTGGTGGCATCGCCGAGCTCGCCGACATGGAGATAGTCGAAGGACGGATAATAGTCGGGACAGGCGCTGACGGAGGGACCGCCGAGCGCGACCGGCAGATCGAATTCATGAGCGCGGCGGCAGATGTCGTTCATCTGCTGGCGCTGGATGTGCATGCCGCTGACGAAGACCACCTCGGCCCACTCGAACTCCTCCCTGGTCGTGCGACGCAGGTTCTCGTCGACGAATTTGACCTGCCAATCCTGCGGCAGATAGGCCGAGATCAGCAGCAGCCCCTGCGGCGGCATGAAGGCACGGACACCATCGGTCAGGGGATAGGAATGCTCGAACGTCCCGAACGACGAGGTGTAGCGCGGAAACACACAGAGAATCCGCCGCGACGTTCCGTTACTTTCAGCTCGCATCAAAGCTCCCCCGCCACGCTCGATCTGGTTGCGGAAATAGCCAGCCAGACACATAGCGTAATGCCGTCGCCGGAATTTCTCAATATTGTGGCACAAGCATAATTCGGAGAGGGACCAATGGTTTCCTGAAGGCCTTAGGGAGCTTCCAGCCTCAGGCGATCAGCCGCGAGGCAAAATCGGGCAGCAGGCCTGCATCGCCGGCAAGACGGAAATCGGCGCCAGTAATCCCTGCCTGCACCAGCCAGTCGTCGAATTCCGGCGCGCGGCGCAGACCGAAGACGTCCCGGACATAGAGCGCGTCGTGAAAAGACGTCGACTGGTAGTTCAACATGACGTCGTCGGCGCCGGGGACACCCATGATGAAGGTGACGCCGGCGGCTGCGAGCAGCGTCAGCAGATTGTCCATGTCGTCCTGGTCCGCCTCGGCGTGATTGGTGTAGCAGATGTCGATCCCGAGCGGCAGGCCGAGCAATTTGCCGCAGAAATGATCCTCCAGCCCGGCGCGGATGATTTCCTTGCCATCATAGAGATATTCCGGGCCGATGAAGCCGACCACGCTGTTGACCAGCAGCGGGGCAAAGGCGCGGGCGACCGCATAGGCGCGCGCCTCGCAGGTCTGCTGGTCGACGCCGTGGTGGGCGCCCGCCGACAGCGCCGAGCCCTGGCCGGTCTCGAAATACATCACGTTCTGCCCGACCGTGCCGCGCCCCTGCGACAACCCGGCCTGCTGCGCCTCCTTCAGAAGCGCAAGGTCGATGCCGAAACTGCGATTGGCGGCCTCGGTGCCGGCGACCGACTGGAAGACAAGGTCGACCGGCACGCCCTGCCCGATCAGCGCCAGCGTCGTCGTGACATGGGTCAGCACGCAAGCTTGCGTCGGGATCTTCAGCCGCGTGATGATCTCGTCGAGCAGTCGCAGCAATTGCGCGATGACGGCCGGATCGTCGCTCGCGGGATTGATGCCGATGCAGGCATCGCCGGCACCCAGCAGAATGCCGTCGAGGATCGAGGCGGTGATACCCCTGGCATCGTCGAAGGGATGGTTGGGCTGCAGCCGCGTGCTCATCCGCCCCTTCAGGCCGATGGTGTTGCGGAAGGCGGTGGTGACCTCGCATTTCCGCGCCGCCAGGATCAGATCCTGATTGCGCATCAGCTTCGACACTGCGGCTGCCATCTCCGGGGTGATGCCGCCCGCCAGCTTGCGCAGGATTTCGGGCGTTGCGGCATCCGACAGCAGCCAGTCGCGGAAGGCACCAACCGTCAGCGACGCCACCGGCGCGAAGGCCTTCGCGTCATGGCTGTCGATGACGAGGCGGGTGACCTCGTCGGCCTCGTAGGGAATCACGGCTTCCTGCAGGAATTGGCCGAGCGGGACGTCGGCGAGCGCCATCCGCGCCGCGATCATCTGCTCGGCGGTGTCGGCGGTGATCCCGGCCAGCCGGTCGCCGGAGCGCGGCGGCGTCGCCCTGGCAAGGAGGTCGCGCAGGTCCGGGAAGGTGTGGGTCGTGGCGTCGATGGTATGGCGGTAGACCAAGGGTCTCTCCGGGGTGCGTCGGCCGGTGGCCGACCTAAGACTATCCTGAAACTCTACCTTCGGATCAAGACGCTGAAATAACTTGCCTTTCCTACGACCAAGGACGGAGGCAGCCAACGGCCGTGTTAACGCCGCATCCATCTTCGTTCTGCATAGTTTTGCATCAAATTCGAACCACCCCGCTCACCGGCCGCTTCAGGCCATTCCGGGCCCCTGAACACCATGACATCAGACCGATCTGGGAATGCCGCCAAGCTGGCTGGCCGTTTCACGCTTGCCACCAAGCTCTATGCGATCTTCGCGCTGTTCGCGCTGCTGACGGCTGCGATCGCGATGCTGTCCGACTACAACAGCCGCCGCGGCGCCGACCTGACCAGCGCGATCGAGACGGCGAACGCCGCAGCTCTGAACGTCGAGCGCGTCAACTCGCTGGTCTATGCGGTCGTGATGGAATCGCGCGGCGTCTACATGTCGACCGAGCCCGCCGTGGTGAAGAAATACGGCGAGGGCCTGCTCAAGTTCAACGCCCAGATCCTCGACGTCGTGAAGCGCTGGGAGACCATCGTCAAAGCCGACGATGCCGAGCAGTTCGCCACCTTCAAGAAGCGCATCGAGCAGTTCGTCGAGTTCCGCAAGGAGTTGGTGCGCCGCGGCGTCGAGATCAATGCGGCCGCGGGCCGCGAATGGGGCGACAACGATGCCAACCGCACCGTGCGCTCGGCGCTGAACAAGGATCTCGAGGCGCTGTCCAAGGTCTATGCCGAGCGCGCCAAACAGATCGCGCGCGAGACGGAGACCAATCGCATCCTCTCCTTCGTCCTGACCTGCCTCGGCGGCGTGGCGCTGGCCCTGGTCGTGATCGGCATCGTCATCATCGCCCGCTCGGTCGCCCGGCCGCTCGCCGCGATCACCGCGACCATCAAGCAGGTCGCCGACGGCACCGAGGATGTCGTGGTGCCGCACTCCGACCGCGCCGACGAGATCGGCGCGCTGGCGCGCGCGATCCAGGTCTTCCAGGAGGCCATGGGCCGCAACCGCAACCTCGCCTCGCAGGTCTCGCAGGGCTCCGCCGCGCGCGAGGAGCGCGCGCGCCACATCGAACAGTCCGTCGAGGAGTTTCGCGGGGCGATCGGCGCGATCATGCGCGGCCTCAGCGACAACGCCTCGGTCATGCGCGAGACCGCGCAGACCATCACGCGCGTCACCGCGGATGCCTCTAGCCGCGCCGGCACGGCGGCCAATGCCACCGAGCAGGCCTCGCACAACGTCACGGCGGTGGCCGGCGCGGCCGAGGAGCTGTCGGCCTCGGTCGTCGAGATCGGCCGCCAGGTGCGGCAGAGCGCCGGCGCGGTCGAGCAGACCGGCCAGCGCACCGAGAAGTCGATCTCCGAGATCGAGAGCCTCGCCGCGGCGACGCAACGCATCGACGGCGTGCTCAATCTGATCCAGGCCATCGCCGAGCAGACCAATCTGCTGGCGCTGAACGCGACCATCGAGGCCGCGCGCGCCGGCGACGCCGGCCGCGGCTTTGCCGTGGTCGCTCATGAAGTGAAGACGCTCGCGGGCCAGACCGCCAAGGCCACCGCGGAGATCAGCGAGAACGTCTCGATGATCCAGGCCTCGACCCGCAACGCGGTCGATGCCGTGCGCGAGATCGGCGGCGCGGTGCGCGAGATCAACGAGGTCACCTCCGCGATCGCCGGCGCCATCGGCCAGCAGGACGCCGCCACGCGCGAGATCTCGTCCAACGCGCAAAGCGCGGCGCAGGGCAACGAGACGCTGGTCGCCAACATCACCTCGCTGCGCGACGCCATCGGCGAGACCGATACCGCCGCATCCTCGGTGTTGACGGCGGCGGGCAGCCTGACCGAGACCGCGGACACGCTGTCGCGCGAGGTGGAGAAGTTCTTCCAGAATTTGCGCGCGGGATCGGCGGACGGCCGCATCGCCAGAGCGGGATGATCAAGGCCGGATGATTGGCGCGTCCGCCGCTGCAGGGGCCGCGGCGAGCCTGCTCCAGACAAAAGTGCGAAAACAACCCCATGCACAGTAGACGGGGTCAGCACTATCAATGGCCTGGCGCGGCCTGCACGATGACTGCTGATTTTTCGAAGTCGTTCCCAAGCGGAAATGGACAGCGATGCTGAGCTTGTGCCCTTCGCCACGCCGGCGACGGCTCACAGCATCTAACAACGCCTAACGAGCTATCGGCCGGCCTCCACGCCATGTTGCAGAGCCAGACGAAGGAGTGTCCTGCCCCGCAGGGCGCCTCGCCTGAAGCCAGGAGGCACTCCGATGCCCATGTCATCCAATTTGCCATCCAATTCGTCATCCAAATCCGCAATCATCATCGACAGAGATCGACGCGCGCTTCTCGGCACCGCTGCGATTGGAATTGCAGCGGCGATCTCCGCGAGCGTGTTTTCCGTTCACGGCGCGCTGGCGGCCGACGAGAGCGTCATTCGCCCGTTCCGTATCGACATTCCCGAGCAGGATCTCGTCGAGCTCCGCCGTCGTGTGCTGGCGACACGCTGGCCCGACCGCGAGACCGTTTCCGATCAGTCGCAGGGCATCCCGCTGGCGAAGCTCCAGTCGCTCGTGCACTATTGGGGCACGGGCTACGACTGGCGGAAGATCGAAGCAAAGATGAACGCGCTTCCGCAATTCGTCACGACGATCGACGGGATCGACATTCATTTCATCCATGTCCGCTCCAGACATCCCAATGCGCTCCCTGTCGTGATCACCCATGGCTGGCCGGGATCGGTGTTCGAGCAGCTCAAGGTGATCGATCCGCTCACGGATCCAACGGCCCATGGCGGACGGCCTGAGGACGCGTTCGACGTGGTGATCCCCTCGATGCCCGGCTACGGATTCTCCGGCAAGCCGCGCGATACCGGCTGGGGCCCCGAGCACACCGCGCGCATCTGGGCAGACCTCATGAAGCGGCTGGGTTACACCCATTACGTCGCCCAGGGCGGCGATTGGGGTTCGCCCGTCTCCAGCGCGATGGCGCGGCTGGCGCCGGCAGGCTTGCTCGGCATTCACATCAACTTGCCGGCGATCGTCCCGCCCGACATCGCCGCGATCCTCGCCGCCGGCGGGCCTGCCCCGGCGGGACTGTCCGAGAAGGAACGCACCGCGTTCGAAGCATTCAGCGCGGCTGCCAGGATGGGCAACCGGTCGTATGCGGTGATGATGGGAACGAGGCCGCAGACGGTCGGCTACGGCTTGACGGATTCTCCCGCGGGGCTGGCGGCCTGGATGCTCGGTCATCCAGGGTTCTCGCATTGGAATTACGATGGCACCGACCCCGAGAAGTCCCGCGACGAGGTGCTGGACGACATCACGCTCTACTGGCTGACGAACAGCGCGGTTTCGTCGGCGCGACTTTACTGGGAATACAGCGGGCGCAGTCCCGCTCTCGCCGCCCCCGAGAAGACCGCGGAGATCTCGCTTCCCGTGGCCATCACCGTCTTTCCCGGCGAGAGCTATCAAGCCCCGGAGACCTGGGCCCGGCGCGCCTATCGCAACCTGACCTACTTCCATGAGGTCGACAAAGGCGGTCATTTTGCGGCCTGGGAGCAGCCTGAGCTTTTCTCCGCGGAGCTACGCGCCGCGTTCAAACCGCTTCGGCGCGCGAACTGACGCGCTCAGCGGCTCGACATGTCGATCAACGCGATTCCGCGAAAGCTTTTGCGGTTGCCAGATCGAGGCCGGAAGCCGGCGGCCGATTAGTCGATATAATTTGCTTGCATTCATCGATATGGGCCATGAATAGTGGCGGCCATGGCAAGCCAGGATTTCAACGATTTGCTGGCTTTCGTGGCCGTCGCCCGCGAGCGCAGCTTCACGAAGGCCGCAGCGAAACTGGGCGTGGTGCAATCGACGCTCAGCCATACGATCAAGCGCCTGGAATCGCAGATGGGGCTGCGGCTGCTCACGCGCACGACCCGAAGCGTCGGCCTGACCGAGGCGGGCGAGCGCCTTCAAAAATCAGTTGCGCCCCGCATCGAAGAGATCGAGCGCGATATCGCCGCGCTGATGTCGCTGCGTGACAAGCCGTCGGGCACGATCCGGATCACGCTCTCGGACCATGCGCTGGACACGGTCGTCTGGCCGAAGCTGTCGCCCGTCCTGAAGAAATACCCCGACCTCAAGGTCGAGTTCAGCCTCGACACGGCCTTCCGCAACATCGTCGAAGACGGCTTCGATGCGGGCATCCGCCTCGGCGAGAGCGTCGAGAAGGACATGATCGCGGTGCGCATCGGTCCGGACTGGCGGCTCGTCGCGGTCGCCTCGCCTGTCTATCTGGAGGAGCATCCGAAACCAAGACATCCGCAAGACCTGCTGAAGCACGTCTGCATCAAGCGGCGCGCGGCCGCCGGCGGCCATTACGTGTGGGAGTTCGCCAGGAACGGTCCCGACCTCCGGGTGCGCGTCGAGGGACAACTGACCTTCAACGATTCCCGGGCGATGATCGACGCCGCCGTCAAGGGTTTCGGCATCGCCTATGTCCCCGAGGACATGGTGACACGGCAGGTCCGGTCCGGCGAACTCGTCATCGTGCTCGACGACTGGTCGCCGAAATTCGACGGCTACTATATCTATTATCCGACCTCGCGGCAGAACTCGGCCGCATTCAAGGTGATCGTCGACGCGCTCCGCCATCACGAAGCGCGAGGAAGGCGCCGCTAGTTTGCCTCGGCGGCTTCATGCGCGGCGCGCTGGCGCCGCTGCCGCGTCGCTCAACGATTCGACTGGTATGACCGAGAGCCAATCAGATCGCCGTCATTTCCCGTCGAGGAAAGCCCGCACCTTGCTCACGGTCTGCGCCGGCTGCTCTTCCATGATCCAATGTCCGGAGCCGGTGACGATGCCGCCGTCAACCTTGGTGCCGACTTCGCGCATGATCGCGGCCTGCTGATCGCCAAAGGACTTTTCAGCGCCAAGGGCGAGGATCGGCATGTTCAACTTGGTGCCGGCAAAAACCTTGTTGTCCTTGGCGTCTTTCCCGAACGCTGCGAACTGCTCGAAGGCGTAATGCATGTTGCCTGGCCGGGCGTAGAGTTTCGCATAATGGTTGCGGGTCGCTTCGTCGATTGCCTTGGGGTCGGCCGACAGCTCATTGTAGAACCGGTCGAGATAGATGCGCTCGCGGCCCTTGACCAGGCGGTCGACGTCAGGGCCGCGGAAGTTGAAATGCCACAGCATGGGGCTTTTCAGGATTTCGTCCCAGGGCCCGATGCCGGGCAGCGGCGCGTCGATGACGACCCATTTGGTGATGCGGTCGGGATATTGCGCCGCGAGCGCATAGCCCACCATGTTGCCGATGTCGTGCGTCACCAGATCGGCTTTCTGGACGTTGAGCTTGTCCATGACCATGGCGATGTCGACGCCCTGGTTCTTCTTGTCGTAACCGGCTGCGGGTTGCGACGAAAGCCCCATACCGCGCAGGTCCGGAACGATCACGGTGTGGTCCTTGTAGAGTGCCTTGGCGAGCGGCGCCCACATGTCTCCGGTGTCGCCGAAGCCGTGCAGGAGCACGACCGCCGGTCCCTGTCCGCCAACGCGGACATGCAGGGTGACGCCGTTGACCGAGATGCGCTGGATTTTGAAATCCGCGGGAAAGGGCTCCACTGCGGCAAGCGCGGATGGGCCGCTGCAGATGATCAGGATCATCAAAATCGAGGCGAAGATTGCCGCGATGGATCGCGCGCCGGACGTCCGGCGGCTCGGGACGAAATTGCACATTGTTGACCTGCTCGCTCTTGTGCCGAGCGCAACAACGTCGGCAATGCACGCATTGAAGTGATCCCGTCATCCAAGCATACCATGCTACCTATGACCAGATACTTCCGCGCATTGGGCCAGTCCCGGAGAAACTGTCTGCCTATCCCATCACCCCGCCGCGCTTGATCAGCTCCTTGCCGACAGCAGCCAGATGCACCTGGTCCGGTCCGTCGCCGATGCGGATGAAGCGGGCGTAGACATAAGCACGCGCCAGGAACGTGTCCTGCGAGACGCCGGCGGCGCCGTGGATCTGGATGGCGCGGTCGATGACACGGGCGGCCATGCTGGGCACCACGATCTTGGCCGCCGCGATCAGGCCGCGCGCGGCCTTGTTGCCTTCGCGGTCCATCCTGTCGGCGGCTTGCAGCGTCAGGAGCCGCGCCTGCGCGATCTCGCAGAACGAGTTTGCGATGTCCTCGCGCACCGAGCCTTGCTCGGCGAGCGGCCTGCCGAAGGCCACGCGGGAGACGGCGCGCTGGCACATCAATTCGAGCGCACGCTGGGCGCAGCCGATCAGCCGCATGCAATGGTGGATGCGGCCGGGCCCGAGCCGCCCCTGCGCGATCTCGAAGCCGCGGCCCTCGCCGAGCAGCATGTTTTCCGCGGGCACGCGGACGTTCTCGTAGACGATCTCGGGGTGGCCGACCGGGGCGTCGTCATAACCATAGGTGAGCATGTCGCGGACGATGCGCACGCCCGGCGTGTTTCTGGGCACCAGGATCATGGATTGCTGGCGGTGACGGTCGGGATCGTCGGGCGCGGTCTTGCCCATCACGATCAGGATCTCGCAATCCTCGTTCATCGCGCCTGAGGTGAACCACTTCCGGCCGTTGATGACGTAGTCGTCCCCGTCGCGCGTGATGGCGCACTGGATATTGGTGGCATCGCTGGAGGCGACCTGCGGCTCGGTCATCGAGAAGCCGGAGCGGATGCGGCCCTCCAGCAGCGGCTTCAGCCAGCGCTCCTGCTGCGCCCTGGTGCCGTAGTTCGCGAGCACCTCCATGTTACCGACATCGGGCGCCGAGCAGTTGAAGACCTCGGGTGCCCAGAGGATGCGGCCCATGATCTCCTTCACCGGCGCATATTCGAGATTGGTCAGACCCGGTCCGTGCTCGCCCGACAGGAACAGATTCCAGAGCCCCTGCTCCCGCGCCAGCCGCTTCAGGTCCTGCAGGACGGCCGGCGTCCTGTAGCGCGCGGCCTCCGGCTTCACCTGCTCGTAATAGAGCTCCTCGACCGGCTCGACATGTGTCCGCATGAACTGCCGGACGCGCTCCTGGAGCTCCAGCGAACGGGCGGAGTGTTGAAAGTCCATTGGGTTCTCCTCTTCCCTTCTCCCCTTGTGGGAGAAGGTGGCGCGAAGCGCCGGATGAGGGGTTGTTTCAGCGAATGCCATTGTTAGAGGAGTGCGCGGAGATAGACCCCTCACCCGGCTTCGCTTCGCGAATCCACCCTCTCCCACAAGGGGAGAGGGTGCACCGTCTCTGCGGCTGCCCGTCAGGTCCCGCGCAACAGCTCACTCGCCACCACCCAGTCGTTGCCGTCGAACTGCAGCATGTAGCCGTCCTTGATCGGGCGGAAATCCTGCGGCGTGGTATTGAGCGTGATGCCGGGCATCAGCAGCGACAGCGGCACGCTCTTCAGGTTCGCCGCCTGCGCCATGATGTTCTCGCGCGTCAGATTGTCCTTGCACTGCTTCAGCAGCACCACCAATGCCTCGGCGACGGTGTAGCCGTAGAGGCCGGCGACGTTGTTGACGTCGGCATTGGGCAGGCGCTTCTTCATGAAGTCGATATAGGCCGTCATCGCCGGATCGTCCTTCGGCGTCTCGACGAACGGCTTGAGCGCGCCGAGCGAGAGCACGCCTTTGCCGGCCTCGAGGCCCGCAGGGACCATCACGGTCGCCTTGTTGGCGCAGCCGCTAGCGAGGAAGCGCGTCGGCTGCCAGCCGACCTCGTGGGCTTTCCTGATCGCCTGCGCGCAGGCGCGCGGCGTCACCGAATAGATCATGAAGACGTCGGCCTTGGTGTTCGCCAGCGTCAGCACCTGGGAATCGACGGTGGGGTCCGCGACCTCGAAGCTCGAGGCCATCGCGATCGCCTTGTCGGCGTCGGCGCCGAGCGCCTCCTTGACGCCGCGAAGATATTCCTTGCCGGCATCGTCGTTCTGGTAGAGCACGGCGAAGCGCGCGTTCGGGTTCTTGGCACGCGCATAGGCGACGTCGATCGCAGCCTCGCTGGTGTAGTTCGGCGCCCAGGGCAGCGCCATCGACCACGGCATGTTGGCCGGATCGTTCCATTTCGAGGCCGAGCTGATCAGAAACAGCTGCGGCACCTTGTTGCTGTTGAGATATTTTGCGATCGCCGAGCTCGGCGCCGTGCCCATGGTCGCGAAGATGAAGGCGACGCCGTCGCCTTCGACGAGCCGCCGCGCCGCCTCCATGGTCTTGGGCGGCGAGAACGCGTCGTCCAGCGAGATCAAATTGAGCTTGCGGCCGCCAACCCCGCCCTTCTCGTTGACCTCGTCGAAATAGGCCGCGATCACCTTGCCCGTGATGCTGAGCGGCGAGGCCGGCCCGCTATAGGGCATGGTGTTGCCGATCTTGATCTCGGTGTCGCTGACGCCCGGACCGTAGGATTTTTGCGCGGAGACGGATGTGGACAGGCAGGCGGCAGCGAGCGCTGCGGCCAGGGCCAAGGCGGCTTTCATGGTTTCTCCCCGGTGATCTCCGCGCGAGGCGGCCGCGCGGCGTGCTGCTTTTTGTCAGCGCGTCAGATCAGCGGAGTTCCGCAAGATGGTCTTGCGTCGAGTTGCTGATGGCTTAGCCGCGCCGCTTCAAGCTGAAGCCCAGGCTGATCCAGCCCGCTCCCGCCATGATCAGATCGATGCCGAGGAACAGGCCGAGGATATAGACGCTGTTCACCGGCCAGCGCGCGACGATCAGCAGGCCGAGCAGCAGCGTGATGACGGCCGACAGCGCCACCCAGACCCACGGGCTCTCGCGCTTCATGCTGAAGGCGAGAAACAGCCTGACGGCGCCCGAGGCGATCAGCGAGGCGCCGAGAAACAACGTCAGCAGGACCGCCGCGAACAGCGGATTCTCGAAGGTCAGGAAGCCCGCGATCACGTAGAGCACGCCGAGCAAGGCCCAGATCAGGAACTTGCCCCAGCTCTTCATCTGGAACGCGCCGATGATCTCGGTGACGCCCGCGACGATCATCATGGCGCCGACCACGATCACGCTCGCCACCGTCGCCATCACCATGCTGCCGAGCGCAATGAAGCCGGCGATGAGATAGACGACGCCGAGCGCGACGATCCAGCCCCATTTGGCATGCAGCGCCGCGATGCCGGAGCCGAGACTTGGGTGATGTGACGTGTCCGAAGCACTGGTCATGACGGCCACTCCTGCTTGCGTAGCCCGGGGGCGCGCGCCAGAATAGCACGCATCGTGCCGGGACGACAGCCAGCAGAGCACCCGTACCGGCAGTAACATTGACGCAAATCAAGATCGACTGCGGCGCGTCAGCCGCGCGACCGCTCCATCTCGAGCTCGGCCTTGAGGTTGTCGAGATCGCGGTAGATCGACGCAACCGCCAGCACGCGGCCGTCCTTGCGGTACTTCAAAAGGCAGTCCTTGCCTCCGATGCTGCCGTCGATCGCGACCTCGTCAAAGCTCTCGGCGTGGCCGACATAGTTGATCGGCACGTCGTAGTGTTGCGACCAGAAGAACGGCACCGCGTCGAAGCGCTCGCGCTTGCCGAGCATGTTGCGCGCCGCGGTCTGGCCCTGGCGTTCGGCAACGACCCAATGTTCGACGCGGATGGTTTGCCGGGAATGCGGATCGGGCCAGCGCGCGATGTCGCCGGCCGCGAAAATGCCGGCGACACTGGTCTCGAGATATTCGCTCACGCTGACACCGCGATCCGCCGCAAGCCCGGCGTGCTCGGCCAGCGCAAGGCGCGGCTTGACGCCGATGCCGACCACGACGAGGTCGGCTTCGATGACAGCTCCACTCTTCAGCGTGGCGCGGGTGCCGTCGAGCTTTTCGACTGTGTCCTTGAGATGAAAGATCACGCCGTTCTCTTCATGGAGCGACCGCACGAAGTCGCCCATCTCGGAGCCGAGCACCTTCTGCATCGGCCGCTCTTCCGGCGCGACCACGTGCACCTCGATCCTGCGTGCCCGCAAGGACGCCGCGACTTCGAGGCCGATGAAACTGGCGCCGATTACCAAAGCGCGCCTGGCACTCTCCGCGGCCTTGATGATGGCGCGGCTGTCGGCGACGGAGCGCAAGGTGTGGACATGCGGCTGGTCGGCGCCCGGGATCTGCAGTTTGACGGGCTCGGCGCCGGTCGCGAGCAGCAGCCGGTCGAACGGAAGCCTGTCACCATTGCCGAGCGTGACGTTGCGCGTCTTCGCATCGATGGCGGAGACGCCGGTGTTGAGTCTGAGATCGATGCCCGCGTCCTGATAATAGTCCTTACCCCGCAGCGGCAGCCAATCCTCCGGTGCGTTGCCCGCGAGGTAATCCTTGGAGAGGTTGGGCCGGTCGACCGGCATCGCGCCGTCATCGCTGAGCATGGTGATGGCGCCGGCAAAGCCCTCGCGCCGGAGCGTCTCGGCGGCCGCGAAGCCGGCTGCGCCGCCGCCGACGATGACGAATTTCTCCGGTGTCGGCGCGTTGCGATGAGCGGTCGACGGCTTTGGCGCCTCGCGCTTGCGCCGAACGATGATGTCGTCCCGATCGCGCGCGACCTCCCACACCGCCAGCGCGTTCAGGGCCGGCGGGCGGGTGGCTTCGCCCGTGCGCAAGGAGAAGCAGGCGTGATGCCAGGGGCAGCGGATGGTGTCTCCCACCACCAGGCCCTCGGCGAGCGGCCCGTGGTAATGGCTGCAGGCCGGCTCGATCGCAAAGATCTCGCTGCCGGCCTGCACCAGCAGGACGTCCTCCTCGCCGACATGACCGAGCAGTTTGCCATCCCTGAACGCGGTCAGCGACACGCCTTTGCTCAGGTCGGGTCCGCTCGGCTTGTTGTCCTCGGTCATGGCGCCGTCTCCTTGAGCAGCCGCGGGTCAATCGTCCGAATTGGCGAGCCCCAACAGTTCCTGGCGCGTCAGCGCATTGTCGCGGAATACGCCCAGCATGCGGCTGGTGACGAGATCGGTCCCGGGCTTGTGCGCGCCGCGCGTCGTCATGCAGTGATGCGTCGCCTTGATGATGACGCCGACGCCTTCAGGCTTGAGCACGTCGTTGATGGTATTGGCGATCTGCGCGGTCATCTTCTCCTGGATCTGGAGGCGCTTCGCGTAGATGTCCACCACGCGCGCAAGCTTGCTGATGCCGACGACACGGCCCTGCGGGATATAGGCGACCCAGGCGCGGCCGACGATCGGCGCTATGTGGTGCTCGCAATGGCTCTCGAAGCGAACGCCGCGCAGCACGATCATCTCGTCATAGCCTTCGATCTCCTCGAAGGTCTTTTGCAGGATTTCCGTCGGATCCTGCGCATAGCCGGAAAAATACTCTTCGAAGGCACGTGCGACCCGGTCCGGCGTGTCACGCAGACCGTCGCGCGCGGGATCGTCACCGGCCCAACGGATCATGGTTCGGATCGCCTGCTCGACCTCCGGCCTGTCAGGCCGTTCGACCGGCGCCTGCGCCACCGCGACACGTTCCAGCTTGCGCACTTGTGACTTCATCGAGATCCTCCCCTGCAACGCACCGCATACAGAAGCGGCTCCTCAGCTTGGACGGCTGCAATCGCAAAAGGTTCCCAGGATCAGGAAAAATCGGAGGGATGGCAGACAAGCCGGCCGGCCGGACGAGAAAGGGCCTTTATGAGGCCGCTTTCCGGACCTCGACCACCGCCTGTGCCCATTCGGCCGGCCGCTCCTGCGGCAGGTTGTGGCCGGCATCGGCGAAGACACGCCGCTCGAATGGGCCCTCGAACTTGCGCGCGTGATGGGCGGTGCCGGGATTGACGCCGTCGCTGTCGCCGTCGATCGCGATGGTCGGGACGCGGATCGGCGGTTGGCCCGCGAGCTTCGCCTCGCTCGCGGCATAGGCGGGGTCGCTCGCGACCAGCGCGTAGCGGTGGCGGTAGGAGTGGATCACGACATCGACGAAGTCAGGATTGTCGAACGACACCGCGCTCCGTTCGAACGTCGTGTCGTCGAACGCCCATTTCGGCGACCACATCGCCCAGAGCTGGCGGGCAAAGCCACGCCGGTTGCGCTCCAGCGCGCGGCGGCCGCGCTCGTTGTGGAAGAGATATTGATACCAGAGTGCCGCCTCTTCCGGCGGCGAGGCCGGCTCCATGGCGCGGGCGATGTTCTGGATGTTGTAGGAGTTGCCGGAGACGAGGCCGACCACGCGCTCCGGATAGAGCGCAGAGACCACGCAGGCCGCGCGCCCGCCCCAGTCATAGCCGCCGACGACGGCACGCTTGATGCCGAGCGCGTCCATGAAGGCCAGCAGATCCGCGCCGAGCGCCGCCTGCTCGCCGGAGCGCGGCGTGTCCGCGAAGCGAAACCGCGTCGGCCCGTAGCCACGCAACCAGGGCACCAGCACCCGCGCGCCGGCTTCGGCAATGATCGGCGCGGTCTCGGCATAGGCGTTCACGTCATAGGGAAAGCCGTGGCCCATGATGCAGGGCCAGCCGTCGGGCGCACCGTATTCGCGATAGGCGATGTCGAGGATGTCCGTGGTGACGGTTTTTTGTTGCATGATTTGCTCACGGAGTTGTGCGGTCGTAGGCCGGATGAGCGAAGTGATATCCGGAATCTGGCGCGGCCGGCCACGGATGTCGCTACGCTTATCCGGGCTATAGGGCTATCTCTGCGGGCCTGATAGCGAGATGTCGCGCTCGGCGCGGAAGACATTGCTGTAGAGGTTGGCGATCCATTGTCGGCCGATCTCGGTCTTGTTGAGGTAACCGATCTCGGTCTGGATGTGCGGTGCGACGCTGTTCCAATAGAATTGTGGATAGCGGTTCACGATGTCGGCCGGTGAATCGTAGCCGAGCTGGCGATTGATGCCGACTTCCTCGAACTCGTAATAGAGCGCGTTGGCCTTGCGCAGATAGTTGGGATCGCCGAGCTGGCCGATGAAATCGGCGGCGCGCAGGATCGAGGCATCGACGTCATACTCATGGCCCTCCTGGGCCGGAAAGCGCGTTCCCTCGATAGCGCGGGCGATGCGTTCAGGATCGAGACCGGGAATGTGCTGCAGCCGCCGCGAGACATAGAGCTTCGAGCGGTCGACGTGATACATCATCAAGCTGGCGTCGGAGGCACCACGCGGCAACGAGATCTTGGTGTCGGCGGCATCGATGACGAAGCCGTCGATGTCATCCTCCTCAAACAGCCCGCGGACATAGCCGATATCGTGGGCGAGGCAGGCGATCAGGACATGGACGTAGTCCTCGGCCGTCAGGTGGGTATGGAGATTTCGGCCACTGAGGATCGAATGGCCCGCCAGCGTCACCAGCATCGTATGTTCGATATTATGGTAAAGGGCATCGCTGTTACCGATGCATTCCATCGCGGTGCGGGTTGCGCTCTCGACCATGCTTGCAGCGGTCTCGCCGTACCGACGCCGCATAAACGTACCCAGCAGTTTCTCCAGGGATTCAGCCGCCAGTCTCGGCAACGTCATCATGGATGCAGCCCCGCGTGTCGGTGGTGTCCCATGTCAGCTCCCGAAGTCTCGTTCTTGTCCTCGACGCAACGACCCAGCATAGCCCATCTTGGGCCGAGTGACCAAACCCCCGGGAACGCGATTACGGAAATATGTTACCGTTGTGCTATGCAAGATCGCGGTTGCGGTGAAGGCACGGCACACCCCGGCGGCGAGCCCGGCCGACGAGGCCGCGTTTATTCCACCATCACCACGTCCACGGCGACGCCGAGCTTCTGCTTCGGCGAGCCGACGATGATGCCGTCGACCGGCGAGACGTCCGAAAAGTCGCGCCCGACCGCAAGCACGATATGGTCGTTGGCAATCAGCAGATCGTTGGTCGGGTCGAAATCGATCCAGCCAAGCTCCGCCCCGCACCACAGCGACACCCAGGCATGGGTGGCATCGGCGCCTTGCAGGCGGGCCTGGCCCGGCGGCGGAATGGTGCGTAGGTAGCCGCTGACATAGGCCGCCGGCAGACCGAGCCCGCGCAGCCCTGCGATCATCACATGGGCAAAGTCCTGGCAGACGCCGTGTCGCTTGTCGAAGACCTCGTTCAGCGGCGTCGAGATCACCGTCGCCTTGGGGTCGTAGCGAAACTCGGTGCGGATGCGATGCATGAGATCGACCGCGCCCTCGAGGATGCCCGCGCCCGGCGCAAAGCTCATCCCCGCATAGGCGCTGACCGGACGCAGCACCGGCACCAGCGGGCTCGCGAAGACATAGCCGACCGGCGAGGACGGCCCGAGGCTGGTCGCCTCGAAGGCGATGTCGCGGATGCTCTCCCAGCTCGGGCTGCCCGCATCGCGCGTCGGCGGCTTACGTGACACGGAGACACGCGAACGCGAGTCGATCCGCAAATTGCGATGCGCCGCTTCGATCACCACACTCTCCGTCAGAGTGCCGAAGAAATCGCGCCGGACGTGGCGCTCGGCGGGACGCGGGCGGATATCGACCTTGTGCGAGATCAGCTCCTGGCCGCCGCCGCTCCTCGGCTCCAGCCGCAGCGTGCAGCGGGCGAAGCTGACCGGATTCTCGTACTCGTAGGTGGTGACGTGACGGATGTCGTAGATCACGCCAGCCCCGTCAGCTTTTCCGGCCGGGCGGCATTGGGGCCGTGCGGGAAGTAGTGCTGACCGATCGCCTCGGCGAGGCTGAGCAGGTCCTGCTCCAGCGCGAACAGCGTCTTGACCTCGAGCTTCTCGGCCTCCGCGGTCGCCAGCATCGCCTGCATCGCCACCGCAAGGCGCTGCGGCTTCTCGATCAGGCCGTGCTCCTTCAGGCTCGGCAGCGCGGCGATGTGCTCGTTCAGCGTCGTCACCTGGAACGCCACCGAACGTGGATTGTAGCCGTCGAGCACGGCAAGGTCGCGCACCGGCGCCAGGATCGGCGCCAGCAGATAGCGCGAGCGATAGGTGATCTGGCAATCCACCAGCGTCAGCAGGATGTCGAGATCCTCATCGCCGGCCTCGTCATAGGCAAACTGGCGGGTGAAGCGCGTGGTGTTGATGGCGCGCTCGGTGCGACGGCCGATGTCGAGAAAGCGCCAGCCGGCGGCGCGGTTCATGTTCTCCTGCGCCAGCCCTGCGAGGCTCGCGAGTTCCTGCAAGGTCAGCTCGGCCGCGCTCAGCACGCCGTCGTCGCCCTCGACCTGGTAGGCCAGGCGCTCGGCCATCTCGGTGATGACCTGCCAGGCATCGGGCGACAGCCGCTCGCGCAAGGAGGTCGCCGTGCGCTGCGCCGCGCGCACCAGCGACAGCGCCGAGCCGAAACGTTCCGCGCTCTGCAACGCTTCGGCGGTGATCCGCCCGGGCGCGGCGCGCGAGGTCTGCGAGATCGCGCCCCAGGCCACCAGCAGGCGCTGGATGCGTTCACCAGATTGCAGCGAGGCCGCGGTGCCCTTGTTGGGCCCGCTCGGCGAGCCCAAAGCGCGCACCAGCCGCAGCGTCGCCTCGGCGCGTTCGAGATAGCGGCCGAGCCAGAACAGATTGTCGGCGGCGCGGCTCGGCAGCACGCCGGCGATGCGGCGGATGCGGACCTTGTCGGTCGCCGGCAGCAGCGTCGCAGTCGAGACCTGCTTGTCGGAGACCACCCAGACGTCGGCCGCGCGCGCGCCGTCGCCCATCGACACCGCGCGCGCATCCGCCTGCTCGGCGATGCGGCAGAAGCCGCCGGGCATGATGGCCCAGCCGTCGGGCGTCGCCGCCGCGAACACGCGCAGCACGAAGGGCCGCGGCGTGATCTGGCCCTGCTCCCACACCGGCATGGTCGACAGCCGCACCACCTCCTGGCCGACATAATCCATGCCGCGCGCGGCGATGGCGTCGATCAGGCGCTGGCGGCCGCTCGCATCCAGCTCGCTCGCGAGCACCGGTCCCGCGCTGTCGAAACCGGGCACGCCGCGCCGATAGGCGCCTTCGATCGCGACCTCGTCGAGCCGCGACAGCACCTCCTCGCGCGCGCTGCGCTGGCCGCACCACCAGGTCGCGATGTGCGGCATCTTCAGCTCTTCGCCGAGCAGGCGGCGGCTGAGCGCCGGCAGGAAGCCGAGCAGCGCCCGCGCCTCCAGCACGCCCGAGCCCGGCATGTTGGCGACGACGACGCCGTCCTTGCGCAGCACGTCGATCAGGCCGGGCACGCCGAGATGCGAGGAGGCGTCGAGCTCGAGCGGATCGAGCGAATTGGAATCGACCCGGCGCAAGAGCACGTCGAGCCGCTTCAGCCCGGCGACGGTGCGGATGTGGACGCGGTTGTCGCTGACCGCGAGATCGTCGCCCTCGACCAAGAGGAAGCCGAGATAGCGCGCCAGCGTCGCATGCTCGAAATAGGTCTCGCTGAAGCTGCCGGGGGTGAGCACGCCGATCCGGGGCTCGTCGCGGTCGGCGCGCGCACGAAGACTGTCGCGGAACGCCTCGAAGAACGGCGCGACGCGCGGCACATTCATCGACTTGTAGAGGTCGGAGAAGGCGCGCGAGAGCACCAGACGGTTCTCCAGCGCGTAGCCCGCCCCCGACGGCGCCTGGGTGCGGTCGCCGAGCACCCACCAGCGGCCGTCGGGGCCGCGGCCGACGTCGGCGGCATAGATCGACAGATAGCGCCCGCCCGGCGGCGGCACGCCGCAGACGGGGCGGAGATATTCGGGACTGCCGGCAATCGCGGCCGCCGGCAGTGCGCCTTCCGCGACCAGCCGGCCCTCGCCATAGATGTCGCGCAGCACCAGTTCGAGCAGCTCGGCGCGCTGGGTGATGCCGGCGCAAAGCTGCTGCCAGTCGGCCTCGTCGATCAGGAGCGGCAGATGGCTGATCGACCACGGCCGGTCGGCGCTGTCGCCGGGCGCACGGTAGGTGACGCCGGCCTCGCGCAGATGGCGGTCGGCCATGCCGAAGCGACGCTCGATCTCGTCGGGCGCGAGCGCGCCGAAGGCATCGAAGAAGCGGCTCCAGACCGCACGCGGGGCGCCGTCGGGGCCCAGGAACTCGTCGGGGATGCCAGGCAAGCGGCGATAGTCGCGGACCCATTGGGCAAAGCGGCGCTGGCCTTCACGCTGGCCTTGCGCCCTACCCGCCTTGTCCTGCTCGGCTGCGCCCTCGCTCATGCGCCTCTCCCTGCCCCACCATCATACTCATTGCAGGAGCGGGGTCCGCAAGTCGAGGGTCAGCGGAAACTCATTTGTGCGTTCCTCGGGCGGCGGCTGGACCGGCCCCGGCGTATGGCCGTGGTCCTGGAAACGCGCCAGCCGCCGCGCCTCGGCCTCGTAGGTGTTGACCGGCTTGGTGTCATAGCTGCGGCCGCCGGGATGGGCGACGTGGTAGACGCAGCCGCCGAGCGAGCGGCCGTTCCAGGTATCAATGAGATCAAAGGTCAGGGGCGCATGCACCGGAATGGTCGGGTGCAGGCCGGAGGCCGGCTGCCACGCCTTGAAGCGGACCCCGGCCACGGCCTCGGAGGAGCGGCCGGTCGAGGTCATCGGCAGGCGGCGGCCGTTGCAGGTGACGATGTGGCGGCCCTCGACGAACCCTTCCGCCTTGACCTGAAGCCGCTCGACCGATGAATCGACATAGCGCACGGTGCCGCCGGCCGAGCCCTCCTCGCCCAGCACGTGCCAGGGCTCCAGCGCCTGACGCAGCTCCAGCGTCACGCCGCCATGATGGACGCGGCCGAACGCGGGGAAGCGGAATTCGAGCTGGGCCAGATACCATTCCGGCTCGAACGGGTAGCCGAACTGCTTCAGCTCAGTGAGAACGTCGAGAAAATCCTCCCAGATGAAATGCGGCAGCATGAAGCGGTCATGCAGCGCCGTGCCCCAGCGCACGAACTTGCCGGCCTGCGGCTCGCGCCACATCTTCGCGATCAGCGCGCGGATCAAGAGCTGCTGCGCCAGCGACATGCGCGGATCGGGCGGCATCTCGAGCGCGCGGAATTCGACGAGGCCGAGCCGGCCGGTCGAGCCCTCCGGCGAATAGAGCTTGTCGATGCAGATCTCGGCGCGATGGGTGTTGCCGGTGATGTCGACGAGCAGATGCCGGAACAGCCGGTCGACCAGCCATAGCGGCGTCTGGGTGCCCGGTGGCGGCACCTGCGAGAGCGCGATCTCGAGTTCGTAGATGCTGTCGTGGCGGGCTTCGTCGATGCGCGGCGCCTGGCTGGTCGGGCCGATGAACAGGCCGGAGAAGAAATAGGACAGCGACGGATGCCGCTGCCAGTGCAAGACCAGACTCTTGAGCAGATCAGGCCGGCGCAGGAACGGCGAGTCCTGCGGCGAGGAGCCGCCGACCACGACGTGGTTGCCCCCGCCGGTGCCGGTGTGGCGGCCGTCCACCAGGAAGCGGTTGGCGCCGAGGCGAATCTTGGCGGCATCCTCATAGAGCCCGACGGTGATGTCGACCGCCTCACGCCAATTCCTTGCCGGCTGGACGTTGACCTCGATCACGCCGGGATCGGGCGTCACCTTGATGACCTCGACGCGCGGATCGAAGGGCGGCGGATAGCCCTCGACATGGACCTGGAGCTGCATCTCTTCCGCCGTGGCTTCGAGCGCCGCGATCAGCTCGAGATAGTCTTCGATCCGCTCGACCGGCGGCATGAAGGCGCAGAGCACGCCGTCGCGGACTTCGATCGACAGCGCAGTACGCACCGGAACAGACGTGTTGAGATGCTCGGGCTCGACCCGCGGCGGCGATTCCGGGCGCGCCGGAAGGCTGAACACCGGCAGCTTGCCGCGCGCCTCCATCGGATCCCGCTCGATAATGTAGGGATATTGATTGGGCGGGACGTAGCCGAGCGAGCCGAGCGGCAAGCGCAGGCCGAGAGGCGAATCGCCGGGCATCAGGAACAGATGATTGCGCCGGAGAGCCCAACGCTCGCTGCGCCAGCGCGGCGGCGCGTTCCAGCGCTGCACCGGCAGCACGAAGCCGCGCGGCGTGTTGAGGCCCTGCTCGAACACGCGCGCCATCCGCGCGCGCGCTTCCGGATCGGACAATTTGGAGTCGGACGGATCGACGTTGACGGGCAACTCGGCTTCCTTCTGGAGCCAGTAGGCAGTGTCCTCGTAAGCCGGGATGATGTAGCCGGGATCGAGCCCGAGCCGTGCCACCGTACCCTCCATGAAGGCCTCAGCATCCTTCGTCTCGGCGCGCCGCGGATTCCCGATCCTGGCGATCAGGTCGGCATTCTTCCAGATCGGCACCCCGTCCTTGCGCCAGTACAGGCCAAACGCCCAGCGCGGCAGGCTCTCGCCCGGATACCATTTGCCCTGGCCGTAATGCAGAAGGCCGCCGGACGCGAAGCGCGTGCGCAGGCGGCGGATCAGATCGTCGCCCAGCGCGCGCTTGGTCGGGCCGACGGCCTCCGTGTTCCACTCGGCAGCTTCGAGATCGTCGACCGAGACGAAGGTGGGCTCGCCCCCCATGGTGAGCCGCACGTCCTGCGCGGCGAGATCGCCGTCGACCTGCTCGCCGAGATCGTTGAGCCGCGCCCAGGATTCGTCGGAGAAAGGCTTGGTGATGCGCGGCGCCTCGCGAATGCGGCGCACGCTCATGTCGAAGGCGAACTCGACCTCGGCAAAGCCGGCGCTGCCGGAAATCGGCGCAGCCGAGCGGTAATGCGGCGTGGCGGCGACCGGGATGTGGCCCTCGCCCGCGAGCATGCCGGAGGTCGCGTCGAAACCGATCCAGCCGGCGCCGGGCAGATAGACCTCGGCCCAGGCGTGCAGGTCGGTGAAGTCGTTCTCCACTTCCGGCGGTCCCTCGATCGGATCGATGTCCGGGCGGATCTGGATGAGGTAGCCGGAGACGAACCGCGCCGCGAGCCCGAGATGCCGGAAGGTCTGGATCAGGAGCCAGGCGGAGTCGCGGCAGGATCCGGCGCCCGAGGCGAGTGTCTCCTCCGGCGTCTGCACGCCCGGCTCCATGCGGATGATGTAGCGGACCTTCTTCTGAAGTTCGCGATTGAGCTCAACCAGGAAGTTGACGGTGTTCGGAGCGTCCTGCGGGATCGAATCGAGATATTTCGCAAACAGGCGATCGGGCTTGATGGTCTCCAGATAAGGCGCCAGCTCGGTCTTGAGATCGTTCGGATAATGAAACGGAAAGCTGTCGGCATAGGGCTCGACGAAGAAGTCGAACGGGTTGACCACGGTCATCTGCGCCGTGAAGTCGACCTCGATCTTCAATTCGGTCGTCTTCTCCGGGAAGACATAGCGGGCGAGCCAGTTGCCTTGCGGATCCTGCTGCCAGTTCACGAAATGGTTGGCTGGCGTGACCTTGAGCGAATAGCTCATGATCGGCGTGCGCGTATGCGGCGCCGGCCGCAGGCGGATGGTCTGCGGGCCGACGTCGATCGGGCGATCGTATTTGTAGTGCGTGACGTGGTGTAATGCGACGTAGATCGACACGGGGTGCGATGCTCCAGCAGCTTTTTTGAGCAGAACACCTGATGTCAGCGCGATCAAGCACTAACAACGGGCAGAGCGTGCCTAGGAAGTATCCCGTCAGCCCGGCGGGCGAACTACGATGTCGGAGTTTGGCGCTCTGAACCTTCCGCGGCGTCATGGCCGGGCTTGTCCCGGCCATCCACGCCCTTCGCTGCAGTATCAAAGAACGTGGATGCCCGGGACAAGCCCGGGCATGACGACCTCTTGTGGGGCCACGCAATTACCCTCTTCGCGCGGCCCTACGCCGCCGACGTCAGCCGCTGCAAAAACTGCGTCACCTCGCGCCGGAGCGTCTCGACTTCGCCGTGGACGCGTTCGGAGGCGCTGTTGACGCGGCTGGCGACGCGCCCCGTATCGGCGGCGGCTTCGCTGATGCCTGACACGTTGGAGGACACTTGCGAGGTGCCGACTGATGCTTCCTGGACGTTGCGGGCGATCTCGCGGGTCGCGGTGCCCTGCTCCTCGATCGAGGCGGCGATGCTTGCGGTGATACCGTCGATCTCTGCGATGGTCTGCGCAATCGCCTCGACGGCTGCGACCGAGTTGGTGGTCGATTGCTGCATCTCGCCGACCTTGGCGCTGATCTCCTCGGTGGCCTTCGCGGTCTGGTTGGCGAGGCTCTTGACCTCGGAGGCCACGACGGCGAAGCCGCGGCCGGCCTCGCCTGCCCGCGCCGCCTCGATCGTGGCGTTGAGCGCCAGCAAATTGGTCTGCTCGGCAATTTCGCTAATCAGCTTGACGACGTCGCCGATCCGCAGCGCGGCATCCGCGAGGCTGCGAATCTCGCTGCCGGCACGATTGGCTTCATCAACGGCGCGCCCGGTGCTCGTGGTCGAGCCGGCCACCTGGCGGCTGATCTCGGCGATCGAAGATGCGAGCTGTTCCGCGGCGCTCGCCACCGTCGCAACGTTGTTCGACGCCTGATCGGACGCACTGCGCATGCCGGAGGTCTGACGGTTCGTCGTCTCCGCCGCCGCCGCCATCTGGCCGGCATCGGATTCGAGGTCGGTTGCGGCGCTCATCAGGCTGCCCGCGACTTCGTCGAGATGCGTGCCGAACTGCTTTGCGAGGCCGGCGATCTCGACCACGCGGCGACCAAGGCTGTCGGTGCCGGCATTGATGACGGTGGCCGAGCGGCGGAACGAGCCGGGCAATCCGCGCGCGAGGATCTTGCGGAAATACTTGCCGCGGCTGGCATAGTCCATCGATGCCGAAGCCTCGCGGACGAAGGCGTCGGCGATGTCGAGCATGTCGTTGACCGACTTCTGGATGGCGCCGATCCGGCCGGCCTGGCGCTCGCTCAGGATCCGCGCTTCGAGATCGCCGCGCGCCGCCTTGCGGCAGACATCGGCGACCTCATCGACGGCCACCGCCGTGCGATGCTGACACCAGAGCGCGTAGCCGAGCAGCAGGACCGCCGCGCCGAGCGGCGCTGCACTGATGATTCCGGTCCAGCCGAGCAGCGAGAGGACGAACGCGATGCTGGCGAGAAGGCACGCGACTGCGGTCGCTCCCTGCGCCTTAGAGAGAGAGCACAAATTCATCGTAACCGACACCGTTTTGCTTGAGCAGACCGACCATCATTTCGAAGCTCGCACGCATGCCGTCCTTGGCATTGGCGTGGCGCGCCTCTTCCGCGCAGAGCGCCTTGTAGATCGGTTTGATTTTCTCGACCGGCGCCGGATCGGGCCTGCGTCGATTGGAATGATAGCCGATGATGTTGCCGTGATCGTCGAGCGTCGGGGTGACATGGGCGAACACCCAATAGTGGCTGCCATCTCCCGCGAGATTGACGACGTAGGCGAAGATTTCCTGCTTGGCCTGGAGCGTATCCCACAGCAGCTTGAAGACGCAGCGCGGCATGTCGGGATGGCGGATCAGGCTGTGGGGCGCGCCCATCAGCTGCTTCCAGGGGTATTTCGCCATGCGGAGAAAGACGTCATTGGCGTAGGTGATGCGGCCTTTGAGATCGGTCTTCGATACAATCAGCTCCTCCTCACCGAGGAGATTTTCCACCCCCGTGGGACGTATCGCTTGCATCGGTTCGATCCTTAAAGGCCGGCCCACCACGCTGTGGAGCCGCATCGCCCCCTGTCTACGGCAACAGTGTTAATCAGGTGTAAGCCGCGGATCCCCAGCGAAGAAACCTCGCCTCCGTATCATTACGTAGCGAACGATCGGTGCAATTCGCGCAACCACACGCGCTACCCATCGGCCGCGCGTATCCCCCAATGACACGCAATTGCATGTGTGCTGCGCGAAGCGCGGCTACATCGTCGCGCCGAGCACCCAGGGCGCGAACTCGGCACCGCCGAAATCAAAGCTCTCGCTCTTGGTCGGCTGTCCCGAGGCCGTCTTGAGGATGAGATCGAAGATGCGCTGGCCGCATTGCTCGACGCTCTCCTCGCCTTCGAGGATGGTGCCGCAATTGACGTCCATGTCCTCTTCCATGCGCTTGTACATGGGCGTGTTGGTGGCGAGCTTGATCGAGGGCGCCGGCTTGCAGCCGAACACGCTGCCGCGGCCCGTGGTGAAGCAGACGAGATTGGCACCGCCGGCGACCTGCCCGGTTGCAGCGACAGGGTCGTAGCCGGGCGTGTCCATGAAGACGAAACCCTTCTTGGTGATGGGCTCGGCGTAACGCAGCACCTCGACGAGGTTGGTGGTGCCGGCCTTCGCCATCGCACCAAGCGATTTTTCAAGAATGGTGGTGAGGCCGCCGGCCTTGTTGCCGGGGCTCGGATTGGCGTTCATCTCGGCGCCTTCGCGCTCCGTGTATTCGTCCCACCAGCGCATCAGGTCGACCAGCTTCTCGCCGACCTCGCGGCTGACGGCGCGTCGCGTCAAGAGATGCTCGGCGCCGTAGGTCTCCGGCGTCTCCGACAGGATCACGGTGCCGCCGTGGCGCACGATGAGGTCGCTCGCAGCTCCGAGCGCGGGATTGGCCGATACGCCAGAATAGCCGTCCGAGCCGCCGCATTGCAGGGCCACGGTGAGTTCGCTCGCCGGCACCGTCTCGCGCTTAACCTTGTTGGCGTCAGCCAGCGCTTCGCGCACGAAGGCGATGCCTGCCTCCACGGTCTTGCGGGTACCGCCGACCTCCTGGATGTCCATCGCGCGCAGGCGTCCTGCGAGCTTCTGCTCCTCCATCAGACCACCGATCTGGTTCACCTCGCAGCCGAGGCCGAGCACGATGACGTGGGAGAAATTGACGTGGCGCGCATAGCCGCCGAGCGTGCGGCGGAGCAGCGCCAAGGGCTCGTTCTGCGTCATACCGCAGCCGGTCTTGTGAGTCAGCGCGACCACGCCGTCGACATTGGGGAAATCGGCCAGCGGATTGTCGCCGGTGAAGGGATTCTTCTTGAAGACGTCGGCGACGAGGCTTGCGACATGCGCGCTGCAATTCACCGAGGTGAGGATGCCGATATAGTTGCGCGTGGCGACGCGGCCGTCCGGGCGGCGGATGCCTTCGAAGGTCGCCGGCAGGTCGAAATTCGGCGTCGGCTTGACGTCGGCGCAATAGGCATAGTCTTTTGAAAAGTCGCCCATGCCGATGTTCTGCACGTGCACGTGCTGGCCCGGCGCGATCGGAATGGTCGCAAAGCCGATGATCTGGCCGTAGCGGATGACGGGCTCGCCCACCGCGATCGGCTTGATCGCGACCTTGTGCCCGGAGGGGATGCGCTCGACCGTGGTCACGCCGTCGGCGACGACGGTGCCGGGCGGCAGGCTGGCACGCGCGATCACCACGCCATCATCGGGATGCAGGCGGATGACGGGGCTGATGGTCATGGATATCTCCTGTATCGAAATGATCGTGCCCCGGACGCAGCGCAGCGTGAAACGATGCGCTGCTGATCCGGGGTCTGGTTGTTACGTCATGCGCTTCGTTAGCGACTGGGTCCCGGCTCTGCGCTGCAACGCGTCCGGGACACGAGATCAGGCCTTCCCGCCCGAATCCTTGCGGGTCGCGTTGACCTGCATCTTGGCGTAGGTCGTCATCAGGCCGACCTCGTTCGACAGCGTCACCAGCTTGAAGCCCATGTTGATGGCGCGCGCTGCGCCTTCGGCGCCGCTGCAATGGATGCCCGGGTTGAGGCCGCGCTTGCCGCATTCCTTGATGATCTTCTCGTAGATCGCGAGGATCTCGGGCTCGCTGCGGTCGAGCTTGGGCTCGAGGCCGTAGGAGAAGCCGAGATCGGAGGGTCCGATATAGACGCCGTCGATGCCTTCGACGTCGAGGATCGCTTCCATGTTCTCGACCGCGGTCTTGGTCTCCATCATCGGCAGCAGGATGGTGTCGGCATTCGCGGTCTTCTGATACGAGCCGGCGGTGCCGTACATGCCGGCGCGGATCGGGCCGTTGGAGCGCACGCCCTGCGGCGGATATTTGGAATAGGAGACGAGGTTCCTGGCTTCCTGCGGCGTGTTGACCATCGGGCAGATCACGCCATAGGCGCCGCCGTCGAGCACCTTGCCAATGATGCCGGGCTCGTTCCAGGGCACGCGGACCATCGGGGTCACGGGGTGCTTGTCCATGGCCTGGAAGCACTGCACCATCGACAGATAGTCCTGCACGCCATGCTGCATGTCGACGGTGACGCTGTCGAAGCCGCATTGCGCGATCATCTCGGCCGAGAAGCCGGAGGGTATAGCGAGCCACGCGTTGACCACGGCCTTGCCCGACTTCCAGATTTCCTTGACCTTGTTCGCCACGTTGCCTTCCTTCTTTGTTGTTTGGACCGTGTTATTTGGACCTTCGTCACCATGACGAGCGCCGCGACAGCACGACCCGCTGTTAGCGCGAACCGGAGCGCCGCGCTACGCTCGCAATGACGCAACGCCTATGCGCTCGCGCGCTGGATACTGACTTCGCTGACGCCGACCCCGCTAGCGGCGCTCACTATTGCCGCCCGGGTGTCGCCCGGCAAGGGGACGCCGTTTCGAGGCCGCTCTGTCACGATTTTCCGCCCCGGATCGCCCGGAATCGGCCGCCCCCGATCCCACCGCCAGCGTCGTCCACCTTCGAATCGATGTCAAACCGTCGCCCGACGCCCCCGGTTCCGGCCGTCATGCCGCTCACTCCTCGGCACTGGCCTCCTCGCTTGCGCCAAGCTCTGCAAGACTCTGTTCGAGCGCGCCGAGCATCTCCTGCAATTCGGCGAGCTTGCGTGCACCGAAGCGTCGCGTGATCTCGGCATAGATCGCCTCCGACGTCGGCGCCACCGAGGCCATCAGCTTCACGCCCTCTTTCGAGATCGAGACCATGCTGCGACGCTGGTCCGCCTTGGCGGTCTTGCGTTCGATCAGATTGCGCGCCTCGAGATCGCGCAGGATGCGCGACAGGCTCGGTCCAAGCAGGAACGCCGTGCGCGCGAGTTCCGTGGCCTCGACGGCTTCAATGGCCGCCAGTGCACGCAGGATGCGCCATTGCTGCTCCGTCAAGCCGTGCTCGCGCAGCGAGGGACGAAACTGCCGCATCACCGCTTCGCGGGCCCGCAGCAGCGACATCGGCAGCGAGCGCGAGAAATCGCGCATCGGCACCTGTCTTGCGGTAGGTCCTGCGGCAGGCGCGCTTCCGTTGGCCGGATCAGCCGGTCTCTTCACCATGATGCCCTTTCAAACCGCAAAATGTTTGCAGTGCAGCAAGCCGAAATTGTGTTTGACGCATTCACTTAACATGTTAAGTATCTCCCGGCACCCCAATTTGTAAGATCACAAATGGCGCTTTCCAACGACGATATCCAAGCTTGCGCGAGGCGTCTGCACGAGGCGGAGAAGACCCGCGTGCAGATCCGGCAGCTGTCGCAGGATTTCCCCGGCATCACCATCAACGACGCCTACGCGATTCAGAGGGCCTGGGTCGACGTCAAGATCGCCGAGGGACGCATCGTCAAGGGCCACAAGATCGGCCTGACCTCGAAGGCGATGCAGAGCGCGCTCAATATCGACGAGCCCGATTCCGGCGTGCTGCTCGACGACATGTTCTTCGCCGATGGCGGGATCATTCCGACCGAGCGCTTCATCGCGACACGCGTCGAGGCCGAGCTCGCCTTCGTCATGAGCAAGCGGCTCGCGGGGCCGGGCTGCACGCTATTCGACGTGCTCAACGCCACCGATTTCGTGGTGCCGGCACTTGAAATTCTGGACACCCGCATCGAACGCGTCGATCCCAAGACCAAGGCGACGCGAAAGATCTTCGACACCATCGCCGACAATGCGGCGAATGCCGGCATCGTGCTCGGCGGGCGGCCGATCCGCCCGCTCGACGCAGACCTGCGCTGGATCGGCACGCTCTGCTTTCGAAACGGCCAGCTCGAAGAGACCGGCCTTGCCGCTGGCGTGCTCAATCATCCGGCGACTGCCGTCGCCTGGCTCGCCAACAAGATCGCGCCGCTCGGCCTTGCACTGGAGCCTGGACAGGTCGTGCTGGCCGGCTCCTTCATCCGCCCGATCGAGACCCGCAAGGGCGACACAATTCAAGCCGATTATGGCGCCTACGGCTCGGTCAGCTGCTACTTCGCTTAGACGCATAAAAATACAGGGAGTGAAACCGCGGTGCCGCATTTCACGATTGAATATTCGGCCAATCTCGATGGCCGCCTCGATATCGCGGCGGTGTGCGAGATCGTGCGCAAGGCGGCGGTCGAGACTGGCATCTTCCCGCTCGGCGGCATCCGCGTCCGCGCCATCAGGTGCGAGCACTATGCGATCGCTGACAACAGGCAAGACTATGGCTTTCTCGACATGGTCCTGCGCATCGGCGAAGGCCGCGACCTTCCCACGCGCAAGAAAGCCGGCGAGCACGTCTTCCAGGCACTCTCCCGCCATCTCGATCCCGTCTTCGCCGCCAGCAAGTTCGCTTTGTCGTTCGACATGCAGATCAACGACAAGGACACCAGCTGGAAGCGCAACAACATCCACGACGCCCTGAAAGCGGAAGCCGCCCATGGATAAGCCCAGCCCGAAAGCCGATGTGTTCCAGGCCAACCGCGACCGCGTCGCGCCGCTGCTGAAGAAGCTGCGCACTGAGGGCATCGGTCACATGATCGACGGCAAGACCGTTGCCTCGATATCAGGCGAGACGTTCGAGACGAAGTCACCGGTCGACGGCACGACGCTCGCGGGCGTCGCGCGGGGCACTGCCGAGGACATCGACCGCGCCGCAACGGCCGCGGCGCTCGCCTTCAAGTCCTGGCGCGACATGGGCCCGGCGATGCGGAAGAAGCTGCTGCATCGCGTGGCCGACGCGATCGAGGACAATGCCGAGGACATCGCGGTGCTCGAATGCATCGACACCGGGCAGGCCTATCGCTTCATGGCCAAGGCCGCGATCCGCGCCGCCGAGAATTTCCGCTTCTTCGCCGACAAATGCGCTGAGGCGCGCGACGGCCTCAACACGCCGAGCGACGAGCACTGGAACGTCTCCACCCGCGTGCCGATCGGCCCGGTCGGCGTGATCACGCCGTGGAACACGCCGTTCATGCTCTCGACCTGGAAGATCGCCCCTGCCCTCGCTGCCGGCTGCACCGTCGTGCACAAGCCGGCCGAGTGGTCGCCGGTCACTGCCGACATCTTGTCGAGGCTCGTCAAGGAGGCCGGCGTTCCCGACGGCGTGCTCAACACCGTCCACGGCTTCGGCGAAGAGGCTGGCAAGGCGCTGACCGAGCATCCCGCGATCAAGGCGATCGGCTTCGTCGGCGAGAGCGCGACCGGCTCGGCGATCATGGTGCAGGGTGCGCCGACGCTGAAGCGCGTGCATTTCGAGCTCGGCGGCAAGAACCCCGTGATCGTGTTCGACGACGCCGATCTCGACCGCGCGCTCGATGCCGTCGTGTTCATGATCTACTCGCTCAACGGCGAACGCTGCACGTCATCGAGCCGTCTCCTGGTTCAGGCCGGCATTGCGGACAAGTTCACGGAGAAGCTCACCGCGCGCGTGAAGGCGCTGAAGGTCGGCCATCCGCTCGATCCCTTGACCGAGATCGGACCGCTGATCCACGAACGCCATCTGGCAAAGGTGTGCTCCTATTTCGACGTCGCGCGCCAGGATGGCGCTGTGATCGCCGTCGGCGGCAAGGCCCATGACGGCCCGGGCGGCGGACATTATGTCGAGCCCACCCTGGTCACCGGCGCGCACGGCAAGATGCGGGTGGCGCAGGAGGAGGTGTTCGGCCCGTTCCTCACCGTGCTTCCCTTCAAGGACGAAGCTGAAGCCATCGCGATCGCCAACGACATCCGCTACGGCCTGACCGGCTATGTCTGGACCAACGATGTCGGCCGCGCACTTCGCGTCGCCGACGCGCTGGAGGCCGGCATGATCTGGCTGAACTCGGAAAATGTCCGCCATCTGCCGACGCCGTTCGGCGGCATGAAGGCCTCCGGCATCGGCCGCGACGGCGGCGACTACTCGTTCGATTTCTACATGGAAACCAAGCACGTCTCGCTGGCGCGGGGCACGCACAAGATTCAGAAACTGGGAATTTGAGTCATTCCGGGGCGTGCGAAGCACGAGCCCGGAATCCATAACCACAAGCCGGGGTTATGGATCCCGGGACTGGCCCTACCGGCCATCCCGGGATGACAAGCCGAAAGAGGGGAAACGCAAATGCCCGTACCGCAACACATCTTCGAGCCGCCGTTCAACATCATCCGCTCCAGCCACGTCGTGCTCGACGTGACCGATTTGAAGCTGAGCCGCGAGTTCTACGAGACTATTGTCGGTCTGCATGTTGAGGACGCCGACGACAAGGTCGTGTACCTGCGCGCCGCCGAGGAGCATCAGCATCACTCGCTGGTGCTGCGCAAGGCGGCGGTGCCCGCCTGCGCCCGGCTCGGCTTCAAGGTCGGCAACGACGGAGATCTCGACAAGGCCGCCGCGTTCCTGTCCGAGAACGGCCTTTCTTACGCTTTCGTCGATCAGCCCTTCCAGGGACGGACCCTGCAGTTCACCGATCCCTTCGGCTTCCAGATCGAGCTCTATGCGTCGATGGATCGCCGGCCGCATCTGCTGCGCCGCTATGATCTCTACAGGGGCTGCCACCCGCAACGGCTCGATCATTTCAACGTCTTCGCCGCCGAGGTGCAGGACACCGTGGAGTTCTACGCCCGGCTCGGCTTCCGCCTCACCGAATACGCCGAGGAGGATGGCCCGAACGGCCGCATCGCCGCGGCCTGGATGCATCGCAAGGGCAATGTCCACGACTTCGCGATCACCAACGGCAAAGGTCCTCGCCTGCACCATTTCGCCTACTGGACGCCGACGGCGATGAACATCATCCATCTCTGCGACGTCATGGCGTCCCAAGGGTTCGTCAAGAACATCGAGCGCGGCCCCGGGCGCCACGGCATCTCGAACGCATTCTTCCTCTATGTCCGCGATCCCGACGGACACCGGCTCGAGCTCTACACCAGCGACTATTTCACGGGGGATCACGACCACGAGCCGCTGCGCTGGTCGCTGCGCGATCCCCGCCGCCAGACGCTGTGGGGCGCCCCCGCGCCGCGCTCCTGGTTCGAGCAGGGCTCGCCGTTTAGCGGGCAGGCCGTGCGGGAGCCGAAGTTTGTCGCGGACGTGCTGGTTGCGGACTGATGCCCATGACCAGCCGAGCTTCTCTTCCTGTCGTCCCTGCGAACGCAGGGACCCATAACCACAGGGAGGAGTTTTGCGAAATTGGGTCGTTCGGGATCGTCACCGTGCGCTATCGATGGATCACGCGGTTTGGGTCCCTGCGTTCGCAGGGACGACAAGAGAGATAGACTGCCTATGAAACTCCCTCGCCTCGCTACCTATTCCGTCAAGGGCGATGCCCGTTATGGGGCCGTCCTCGAGAGCGGCATCGTCGACCTCTCCACACGTTACGCAAAACACTATCCGACGCTGCGCGAGGTGATCGCGGCCGGAAAGCTCGCGAGCCTCGCCGAGGAAGCCGCCAGCCGCGCGCCGGACCACGCGCTCGATGACATCACCTGGCTGCCGCCGGTGCCCGCGCCGGAAAAGATCATCTGCATCGGCGTCAACTATCCCGACCGCAACGCCGAGTACAGGGATGGCCAGGACGCACCGAAATATCCGAGCATGTTCATGCGCTCGCCGCGCTCCTTCGTCGGCCACGACACGCCGCTGGTGCGCCCGCGTGCGTCCGCGCAGCTCGATTATGAGGGCGAGATCGTGCTGGTGATCGGCAAGCAAGGGCGGCACATTCCGGAAAGCAGCGCGCTCGATCACATCGCCGCGCTGACGCTGTGCAACGAAGGCTCGGTGCGCGACTGGCTGCGCCATGCCAAGTTCAACGTGACGCAGGGCAAGAACTTTGATTCCAGCGGCAGCCTCGGCCCATGGCTCGTGCCCTACCTGCAGGAATCGCAGATCGCCGATGTCAGGCTCACCACGCATGTCAACGGCGAGCTCAGGCAGGACGACCGTACCAGCCGGCTGATGTTCTCCTTCCGCTACCTCATCAACTATATCTCCACCTTCGCAACCCTCGTCCCCGGCGATATCATCGTCACGGGCACGCCGACCGGCGCCGGTGCCCGATTCGATCCGCCGCGTTACCTGAAGCCGGGCGATGTCATCGAGGTCGCGGCCGAAGGCATCGGCAGCTTGCGAAATGGCGTCGTCGACGAGGCCTGATCAACGAACGAATGGAATGATGCAATGACCACCCTCACCGGCGGCGAAGCGATCGTAAGCGGCCTGGTCGCCCATGGCGTCGACACCGTGTTCGGTCTACCCGGTGCGCAGGTCTACGGCCTGTTCGACGCCTTCCATCAGGCCCAGCTCAAGGTGATCGGCGCGCGGCACGAACAGGCCTGCGGCTACATGGCGTTCGGCTACGCGCGCTCCAGCGGCAGGCCCGGCGTGTTCAGCGTGGTGCCCGGCCCAGGCGTGCTCAATGCCAGCGCCGCGCTGCTCACCGCGTTCGGCTGCAACGAGCCGGTGCTGTGCGTCACCGGCCAGGTGCCGACGCAATTTCTGGGCAAGGGCCGCGGCCATCTGCACGAGATGCCGGACCAGCTTGCGACCTTGCGCACCTATGTGAAATGGGCCGACCGGATCGAATATCCCGGCAATGCACCGACGGTCGTCGCGCGCGCCTTCCAGGAGATGATGTCGGGACGGCGTGGCCCGGCCTCGGTTGAGATGCCCTGGGACGTCTTCACCCAGCGCGCGGACACCGCCGCGGCGCAGGTGCTGGAGCCGCTGCCCGCCCCGCAGCCTGATCCCGATCTCGTGAAGCAGGCGGCCGCGCTGATCAAGGCCAGCAAGGCGCCGATGATTTTCGTCGGCAGCGGCGCGATCGAGGCCGGCGAGGAGATACTCGAGCTCGCTGAGATGATCGATGCACCCGTCGTCGCCTTCCGCAGCGGCCGCGGCATCGTCTCCAACGCGCATGAGCTCGGCCTCACCATGGCCGCAGCCTACAAGCTGTGGCCGACAACCGACCTGATGATCGCAATCGGCACGCGCGCCGAGCTGCCGGCATCCGGCTTCCGCTGGCCCTATCAACCGAGCGGACTGAAATCCATTCGGATCGACATCGATCCGGTCGAGATGCGCCGGCTCGCCGCCGATGTCGCGATTGTCGCCGACGCCAGCGACGGGACCGCCGATCTCGCTGCAGCCGTGAAGAGGGCCGGCTATGCGAGGAGCCATGGCCGGCGCGGAGGGATCCGCGAGGCCACCGCGGCCGCGCAAGCGGAGATCCAGCGCATCCAGCCGCAGATGGCGTATCTCAACATCCTGCGCGAGGTGCTGCCGGCGAACGCGATCGTCACGGATGAATTGTCGCAGTTCGGCTTCGCGTCCTGGTACGGCTTTCCGGTCTATGAGCCCCGCACCTTCATCACCTCGGGCTACCAGGGCACGCTCGGGTCGGGCTTCCCGACTGCGCTCGGGGCTAAGGTCGCCAATCCCGACAAGCCGGTGGTGGCCATCACCGGCGATGGCGGCTTCATGTTCGGCGTGCAGGAGCTTGCCACCGCCGTGCAATTCAACATCGGCGTGGTGACGCTGGTGTTCAACAACAACGCCTACGGCAATGTCCGCCGCGACCAGCGCGAACGTTTCGACGGCCGCGTGGTGGCGTCCGACCTCGTCAATCCCGATTTCGTCAAGCTCGCGGAGTCCTTTGGCGTTGCCGCTGCGCGCGTCACAGCGCCCGATCAGTTCAAGGCGGCGATGGAAAAGGCGCTCAGCCATGGCGGGCCGTATCTGATCTCGGTCGAGGTGACGCGAGATTCAGAGGTTAGTCCGTGGGCGTTCATTCACCCGCCGAAGCCGTAATTGCTGTCATTCCGGGATGCGCCGTAAGGCGCAGGCCCGGAATCCATACTCCCGATCGTTGTTATGGATTTCCGGGCTCGCGCTACGCGCGCCCCGGAATGACGAAGACTACCGCGTCCTGCGAAACGTCAGATTGATCCGCTTCCGCCCGAGCAGCGCATGCTCGCCCTCCGCGAGCGGCGCAACGCCGTGATAGGCGAGCCGGCTGGCTCCGCCCCAGACCACGACGTCGCCATGCACCAGGCGGAAGCGGCGCGGCTTGTCGCTGCGGACGAGGCCACCGAACAGGAAGGTCGCGGGCAATCCGAGCGAGACCGAGACGATCGGCGCCGAATAATCCAGCTCGTCCTTGTCCTGATGCAGCGACAGCCGCGTGCCGGGCTCGTAGCGGTTGACGAGGCAGGCATCGGGCGCGAAGTCTTGAAAGCCGCCCTGCTCCGCGGCGTGGCGCGCAAGATCGCGGAGCACCGGCGGCATTTCGGGCCATGGCGCGCCGGTGCGCGGATCGATGGGATCGTAGCGATAGCCGGTGTGGTCGGTGATCCAGCCACGCTCGCCGCAATTGGTCATCGCCACCGACATCAGATGGCCGCCGGGCGTGGTCATCCGGCGGAATGGCGATTGTGCCACGATGGCGCGCACGGCGGCGATCAGCTCGCTTTCGATCGGCTTGACGAAGCCGCGCAGCAGCACGGCGCCGTCGGCGATCTCTTCGCGCGAGGGCTGCGCTTCGGCAACGCTATCGAACAAATCAGCCGTCAACGCTCCGCTCATTTGGCATCGTGAAAAATTACACCCAGTGTGTGGCGCTGGCCTGACCTGATGCGGCTGACGCCATGGCGCAGATTAACGCGGTAAGTGCCGCGTGTCCCCTGCACCGGGCGGTGATGCACAGCGAAGGCGACCGCATCACCCTGCGCCAGTGGCACGACCTCGGCGCGGGACTGCATGCGCGGCCGTTGCTCGGTCAGCACGAATTCGCCGCCGGTGAAGTCGCGGCCCGGCTCGGAGAGCAGGATGGCGACCTGGAGCGGGAACACGTGCTCGCCATAGAGGTCCTGATGCAGGCAGTTGTAATCGCCCGCCTCATATTGCAGCAGCAGCGGCGTCGGCCGCGCCTGCCCCGCCTCGTGGCAGCGCTTGAGGAACGCGGCATGCGCTGCGGGATAGCGGATGTCGATCCCCATCGCCTCGTTCCAGCGATTGGCGACGCCTTGCAGATGCGCATAGAGCGCCGGGCGCAATTGCGCGATCAGATCGGGCAGCGGATAGGAGAAATATTTGTACTCGCCGCGGCCGAAGCCGTGACGGCCCATGACGATGCGGCTGCGGAAGTGCGTGTCGTCTGGATATAGCGCGGCGATGGCGCCGCATTGCCCGGGCGTGAGCAGGCCCTTCAGGACGGCGCAGCCCTGGGTGTCTAGCTCGGAGGTAATTTGGGGCCAGCCCAGGGCATCAACGTGGGCAGCGAGGTCGGTCGCCTCATCGACAGCGGGGGCACGTTTCGCAATTGCCATAGCGGTCATCCTGTCCACTTTTGTCATTCCGGGGCGCGACGCAGTCGCGAGCCCGGAATCCATTCATCCACCAACCTTGCGGCTCGATGGATTCCGGGCTCGCGCCCAAATGGGCGCGCCCCGGAATGACGGCAGTGGGTGTGGCAGATCATGGCTCGAACAACCACCCGATTTCCGCGAGACCGCGCCGCCCCAATTCCGTCTGGTTCCACCGCGAGGTTGTACTCACTCCGTCCCGCTCCTTCAGCCTGCACGCGATGCGCAAATTCTTCGTCGTTGCTGCCAAGACCGCGTTGGTCCTGCTCTCGCTCGGTGTCGCGGGCCTGCTGGCCATCTTCGCCTGGCTGGTCTGGCACTACGGTTACAGCTTCGGACTTCCGACCGAAGCCCAACTCGCAGCGGTTTCGCCGACTGGCCCGGCGTGCAGGACCGATCCCGGGCGCACCACCATTCCCCTCGCCGATATCCCGCCCCTGATCCGAAACGCTGTGATCGCTTATGAGCAACCTGACTTCTACGAAGCCTGGTCGTTGAATCCAATCGTCGAGATCGCGTTGGGTCTGGGCACCGACCGCGGCCCGAGACCGGTCGGCATCACCCAATCTGTCGCGCACTGTCTGAAATTGCTCAGCCCTGGGAACGACCGGCAGATCGATCCGATCGCCACGATCTACTTCATGCAGCGCGTCACCCGCAGCCTGTCCCGGGACAGGATCCTCGAGATCTATCTCAATGAGAGCTATCTGGGTCGCGGTGCATACGGCGTGGCGGCCGCGGCGGAGGTCTACTTTGGCAAGGCGCTCGCGGACCTCGATATCGGCGAAATCGCGCTCCTCATGACACGTGCACGACGGCCGTATCCTAGTCGAACGTTCGATACGGACTCGCGAAACCACGCCATCGATCGGATGCACGCGGCCGGATTGATCAGCGAGACCCAGGCAGCAGCGGCCAAGGGCCGGCCGCTGCCTCTCCCGGGCGCACAAGCCAGGCCGATCAACCAATGACGGCGCCGATCAGCCCCTCACCGGCAACGTCACCACATCATACCCATGCCTGATCGTCCGCTTCAGCACGGGATCTTCCAGCTCGAAGTCGAACCGCTCCGCCGGGCGGATGCCGCCCTTGGCTGCAAACGTGCCGCCGAACATGGCGCAACCGTCGGGGAATTTCCCTCCTTCGAAGCCGCGCGCGATCAAATCCTTGACCGGCAGCATCGCATCGAGCGTGCCCTCCTGGTAGAGCACGCGCTCGCCCTTGATGGTGGCGTAGGAGCGCAGGATCATCTTGTCCCAATGACCGATGACGTCCTCCAGCTCCCACAGCGTCAAGGCGATCGGCTTGTCGCACATCTGCTTGGACACCGTGACGTTGTAGGCCTCGACCTTGCGGTCGGTGTGGTCGGAGCCGCAGCCGACGAAGATGCGGCCCTGCCAGCCGATCAGCACGAACTCGACCTCGCCGGAGGAATCCCCGCCAGTGCATTCGATGCTGTCTTCCTGGGTCAGCCGCCGCGCCGAGGCGCGGTAGTAGATCGGCGTCGAGGCCGGCGGGGCGATGCCCATCTCCTGCAGCTCCTTGATGTGCTTGTCGCGCGCGACGGGATCGCGGCCGGTCCAACCGGCGATGACCATCTGGTCGATCGCCAGCGTCAGCGGCGTGGTGGTGTCCTGGGCATCGACGGTGAAAGTGAGGTCAAACACGAATGACGGCCTCCATGCCGGCAGCAAGTTCAAAGATACGATGGTCCGTTCCGCCCGCGCCCGCCAGCATCAGGCCGACCGGGACGTCGCCCTGGCGATGCGCCGGCAGCGAGATGGCGCAGCCGTCGATCATGTTGATCAGGGTGCAGTTGCGCAGCGCGCGCAGGTTTTCTCTGGTGAATGCCTTGTCGTCGGCGAGGTCGGCGATCTTCGGCGGCGTGTTGGGCGTGGTCGGCAGCACCAGCGCATCATAGGGCGCGATGCGCGCGTTGACGCGGGCGATCAGCGAGCGGCGCTCGTTGAGGAGATCGATGTAATCGGCCGCGCTCTGCGCCTCGCCGCGCATGATCCGCACGGAGACGCGGGGATCATAGACATCGCCCTTGGAGGTGATGAGATAGCGGTGCCAGGCGTAGCTCTCGGACGCGGCAAAGCCGCCCTTGGCGTTCATCGGGCCGATGTCGTGGAACTCCGCCATCTCGATGCGCTCGATGATGGCGCCATGATCGGAAAGCGTCTTCAGGGCGCGTTCGAACGTCTCGGCGACTTCAGCATCGAGGTCGTCGAGCGCGATTGTGGTCGGCACCGCCAGTCGCATGCCCTGGATCGGACGCGGCTTCAGCGGGGCGATCGGCTCGTTCGCGAGCACGGCGTCGAGTATGGCACAGCAACTGACTGATCGTGCCAGCGGCCCGATGCTGTCGAGCGAGAACGACAGCGGCACGGAGCCATCGAGCGGCACGCGCCGCTGCGTCGGCTTGTAGCCGACGATGCCGTTATAGGCCGCCGGAATCCGGCACGAGCCGCCGGTGTCGGTGCCGAGCGCGCCGTGGGCCATGCCATCGAGCACGGACACCGCCGCGCCGGCGGAGGAGCCGCCCGGCACATGGCCTTGGGCCCGGTTCCAGGCGCCCTTCGGCGTGCCGTAGTGCGGATTGATGCCGATGCCGGAATAGGCGAACTCGGTCATGTTGGTGCGCCCGATCACGACGAAGCCGGCCCTGCGCAGCCGCGCCACTGTCGCCGCATCCTGCTCGGCCGGCGGCGAATCGTCGAGCGCGCGGGAGCCGGCGCGTGTCACCTGGCCCTTGATGTCGAACAGATCCTTGATCGAGATCGGGATGCCGGCATAGCGCGATGGCGCCGCCTTGGCCTTGCGCAAGCCGTCCATCGCATCCGCCGCCGCGAGCGCGGCGTCCTTGTCGACGTGGAGGAAGGTGCGCTGCCCCTCCCCGGCGGGATCGGCGATCCTGGCGATGCACGCCTCGACCAGCTTGCGGGCGGTGGTGCGGCCGCTTTCGAGGTCTTCGGCGAGCTTCGCCAGCGTCGGAAATTCGGGCATGTCTGTCTCACGGAATATTGTCGCGCGCAATCTATAGCGCTGCCTCAGTTCGACACAAGCATTGTGCGCATGATGGCATGCATGCGTATTGCTGGACCGTTGACGCACCATGGTCGATTGTCGCATCAAGCTTGAAACGGGCGGGCGTGAGGCCTGCCTTATCAAGATTTGCTTTCTGGGAGGGCGTTCCGACATGGCCGAACCGCAGCGCGCGCGACCGAAACCGACGCCGGAAACCCAGCATTTCTGGGACGGCACCAAAGCGGGCGAATTGCGCCTGCAACGCTGCGACGCCTGCGCGCATGTCTACTTCCCGCCGCGCCCGTTCTGCCCGTCCTGCGCCTCGCGCAAGGTCAGCATCTTCAAGGCGAGCGGCAAGGGCTTCCTCTACAGCTACGTGATCAATCACCGTCCCGCTGCGCCCGGCTTCACGCCGCCTTACGCGATCGCCGTGGTGGAGCTTGCCGAGGGGCCGCGGATGATGAGCAACATCATCGACTGTCCGCAGACGCCCGAGGCGCTCGAGCTCGACATGAAGCTCGAGGTCGCCTTCGAGGCGCTCGACGACAAGATCACCCTCCCCGTGTTTCGTCCGGCGAAGGGGTAAGCCATGCGCAAGAATCAGGTTGCCGTCGTCGGCGCGGCCGAGACCACCGAGCTTGGCGTCATCCCGAACGCCTCGCAGCTCCAGCTGCACGCGGATGCGGCGCTCAACGCGATCGCCGATGCCGGACTGAAGCTCTCCGACATCGACGGCTTTGCCACCGCGGTCGAGACGCCGCAGCAGGTCTGCCACTATCTCGGCATCAAGCCGACCTGGGTCGATGGCACCTCGGTCGGCGGCTGCTCGTTCATGCTGCACGTCCGCCATGCCGCGGCGGCGATCGAGGCGGGCTTGTGCAAGACCGTGCTGATCACCCATGCCGAGAGCGGCAAGTCGATGATCGGCAAGGCGCCGCGCTCGATCCCGGCGGACAGTCTGCAGGGCCAGTTCGAGGCGCCCTTCGGGGTCTACGGTCCGCCCAGCATGTTCCCGATTCCTGTGCTGCGGTTCATGAAGACCTACGGCATCACGCACGAGCAGCTCGCCTCCGTGGCGGTGGTGCAGCGGGAATGGGCGGCGAAGAATCCGCGCGCGATGATGAAGGACCCGATCACGGTCGCCGACGTGCTCAATTCGCGCATGATCGCCTATCCGTTCCGCCTGCTGCAGTGCTGCCTCGTCACCGACGGCGGCGGCGCGCTGATCCTGACCTCGGCCGACCGCGCCAGGGATTTTCCGCGCAAGCCCGTCTACATCATGGGCACCGGCGAGAGCGTGGAAACGCCGATGGTCAGCCAGATGGAGACCTTCAACTCCTCGCGCGCGTTCAGGACCGCGGGCCCCCTCGCGTTCAAGGAGGCCGGCATCGGCCACGGGGACGTCGACCATCTCATGATCTACGATGCCTTCGCGCATCTGCCGCTGTTCGGCCTCGGCGATCTCGGATTCATGCCGCATGAGGAGACAGGCAAGTTCATCGCGGACGGCAATACGCGCCCGGGCGGCAAGCTGCCGCTCAACACCAATGGCGGCGGATTGAGCTATATGCATTCGGGCATGTACGGCATGTACGCGCTGCAGGAGAGCGTGCGGCAGATGCGCGGCATCGCGCCGGCACAGGTGCCGAATGCGAGGATTTCGGTGTGCCATGGCGTCGGCGGCATGTTCGCGGCGAGTGGCACGATCGTGTTTACGAACGAGAGGTAAGCGGCTGTCATTCCGGGGCGTCGCGTCAGCGACGAGCTATGATGCGCAATGCGCATCTGAGAATCCATTACCACGATCGGGAGTATGGATTCTCAGATGCGCAATTGCGCATCATAGCTCGCGCCAAGGGGCGCGCCCCGGAATGACGGCGGAAATTGGAACGGCAGCGGAGAACCCCCCATGAGCAAATCACTGCAAGACAAGGTCATCATCGTCACCGGCGCAGGCCGCGGCATCGGGCGCGAGATCGCGCTGCTCTGTGCGGCGGAGGGCGCCAAGGTCGTGGTCAACGATCCCGGCGGAGCCTCGGACGGCGCCGGCTCGAACGCTGCGCCTGCCGAGGAGGTGGTCGAGGAGATCAAGAAGCGCGGCGGCACGGCCGTCGCCAATTTCGAAAGCGTCGCGGAAGCCATCCCCGCCAGCAAGATCGTGAAGACCGCGACCGATCATTTCGGCCGGCTCGACGGCGTCGTCAACAATGCCGGCATTTTGCGCGACATGATCTTCCACAAGATGAGCGTGGAGGCGTTCGAGGCCGTCATCAAGGTGCATCTGATGGGCTCGTTCTATGTCAGCCACGCCGCGGCGCGGATCTTCCGCGAGCAGGAGTCGGGCTCCTTCGTGCACTTCACCTCGACCTCCGGCCTGATCGGCAATTTCGGCCAGGCCAACTACGCCGCCGCCAAGCTTGGCATCGTCGGGCTGTCCAAATCCATCGCGCTGGACATGGGCCGCTTCAATGTTCGTTCGAACTGCGTCTCGCCGTTCGCCTGGACGCGCATGATCGGCACCATCCCGACCGAGACTGAAGCGGAGAAGGCGCGGGTCGAAAAGATCAAGCAGATGGGGCCGGAGAAGATCGCGCCGCTCTGCGGCTATCTGATCTCCGATTCCGCCAAGGACGTCACCGGCCAGATCTTTGGCGTGCGCATGAACGAGATCTTCCTGTTCAGCCAGAACCGTCCGATCCGCTCGGTGCAGCGGAGCGAAGGCTGGACGCCGCAATCGATCGCGGAACACGGCATGCCGGCGCTGAAGGGCTCGTTCTACAAGCTCGACCGTTCCGCCGACATCTTCACCTGGGATCCCGTCTAGCCGCATTTCCGGCATTCCTGCCCTGCGATCTCCGGTTGTCTTGTCCGGAGATCGCCCCGGTTTACGCCTGATTGCGGGCGAATGGTCGCCTCCCAACGAAACTTTGGGAGGAAACCATGACAAGAATTCTGACCAACTCCGACGACACGACTGCAGGCGGCGGTCTCGGCCGCCGCGCGCTGCTGCAGGGTGCAGCGACACTCGCCGCATCGACCCTGCTCGCCTCCAATGCCGACGCCCGCGACTTCGGCGCCAATGCCGAGCCGCAGCGCTATCCCGACCCCGACATCATCGCCATCGATCCCAAGCGCTTCAAGGCCAAGGTCGGCAACACCGCAATCAAGCGGCTCTACACCGGCTGCCTCTGGGCGGAAGGGCCGGCGTGGAATGCGCAGGGACAATATCTGGTCTGGAGCGATATCCCGGCCAACCGGCAGCTGCGCTATCTCGACGATGACGGCCATATCTCCGAGCAGTTCCATAAGCCGTCCAACGAGGCCAACGGCAATTCGTTCGACACCGAGGGCCGCCAGCTCAGCGCCGAGCGCACCCGCCTCGTCCGCTACGAGCATGACGGCTCGGTGACAGCGCTGGCCGAGCAGGCCGGTGGCAAGCCGCTCAACGGCCCGAACGACATGGTGGTGCATCCCAACGACAAGGCGATCTGGTTCACCGATCCCGGCTATGGCGCGATCAGCATCTACGAGGGCAAGCTGGCCAATACCGGCTCGCTGCAGCCGCACCAGAAGGAAGCCGTCTATCGCCTGGACACCCAGACCGGACAGGTGGCGAAGGTCGCGGACGAGCCGTTCAAGCCGAACGGCATCGCCTTCAGCCACGATTACAAGAAGCTCTATGTCTGCGACACCGGCATCACGCACTACCCTGAAGCCAAGAAACGTGGTGTGGGCCTACGACATCGACGGGGCCAAGCTGTCGAACCCGAAGAAGCTGATCGACATGACGCTCGACGGCAAGTCGGGCTTCCCTGACGGCTTGCGCGTCGACACCGAGGGCAACATCTGGGTCGGCGCCGGCTGGGTCGGTCCCGGCTATGACGGCGTGCAGGTGTTCGCGCCGACCGACGGCGCGCGCATCGGGCAGATCCTGCTGCCCGAGACCTGCGCCAATGTCTGCTTCGGCGGCAAGAAGCGCAACCGCCTGTTCATGACCGCAAGCCAGTCGCTCTATGCGGTCTATGTGGAGACGCAAGGCGCGCATTTCTGTTGAGTGCCCCACTCTCTCCGCGTCATGGCCGGGCTTGACCCGGCCATCCACGCCTTACCGCGCGATGCCAAGAACGTGGATGCCCGGGACAAGCCCGGGCATGACGGCTGAGTATCGGGCAGCAACGTGGCCCGGTAGCTACCCCGTATTCCTCAGCCCCGCCGAAATCCCGTTGATCGTCAGTTGAATCCCGCGCAGCACCTGCTCGTCGGGGTTCTGCGCGCGATGCTCCTTCAAGAGCTCGACCTGCACGTGGTTGAGCGGGTCGAGATAGGGAAAGCGGTGGCGCACCGAGCGCTCCAGCAGCGGATTGCCCTGCAGCAGCCGGTCCTGCCCCATGATGTCCAGGAGCGTCTCGATGCAGGAATGCCATTCGCGGCGAATGCGGCCGAATATTTTTTCGCGCAAGGCTTCGTCGGGCACCAGCTCGGCATAGCGCGAGGCGATCGCGATCGAGCTTTTGGCGAGCACCATGTCCATGTTCGAGAGCAGCATGCGGAAGAACGGCCATTCCCTGTAGAGTTCCTTCAGGAACGGCATGCCCTTGTCGGGATGTTCAGTGATCCACTGCTCGACCGCGCTGCCAAAGCCGTACCAGCCCGGCAGCATCAGGCGGCATTGCGCCCATGAGAACACCCAGGGGATGGCGCGAAGATCCTCGATCGCACGGGTCTTCTTGCGCGAGGCCGGACGGCTGCCGATGTTCAGCGTCGCGATCTCGTTGATGACGGTCGAGGACCAGAAATAATCGACGAAGCCGTCGGTCTCGTAGACGAGGCCGCGATAGGCTTTGAAGGCGAGGTTCGACAATTCGTCCATCGCGGTCAGATATTCGCGGCGCGGCGCGCTCTGGCGCGGATGCAAAAGACTTGCTTCAAGCGTCGCCGCCGCGAGGATTTCCAGATTGTTGCGGCCGACTTCGGCGTTGGAATATTTCGACGAGATGATCTCGCCCTGCTCGGTGATGCGGATCTGGCCGTTCACGGCGCCGCCGGGCTGCGCGATGATGGCGTCGTAGCTCGGACCGCCGCCGCGGCCGACCGAGCCGCCGCGGCCGTGGAACAGGCGCAGTCGCACGTGATGCCGCTCGAACACTTCGACGAGGTTGATCTCGGCCTTGTAGAGCTCCCAACCCGAGGTGACGAAGCCGCCGTCCTTGTTGCTGTCGGAATAGCCGAGCATGACCTCCTGCACGCTGCCGCGGCTGTCGACGAGGCGGCGGTAATCGTGCAGCGACAGCATGCGGTCCATGATGCCGCTGGAGGCCTGCAAATCCTCGATGGTCTCGAACAGCGGCACGATGTTGATGGCGCTGCGACCGGAGGGATGGACCAGGCCGACCTCCTTCAGGAGCACCGCGACCTCGAGCATGTCGGACATGCCCTTGCACATCGAGATGATGCATTGGGGAATGGCGTCCGAGCCGAACATCGCATGCGCTTCCGCGGCGGCATGGAACACGTTGAGCTCGCCCATGGTCTCGTCGCTGTACTTGACGAAGGGCGAGACCAGCGCGCGCGTCGAGCGCAGCTCGTTGGTCAGCAGCGAGATGCGCGCCTCCTCGCCGAGCGCGAGATAGGACATGCCGGGATTGGCGGCGTCCATCAGCTCGGCGATGGTGCGTTCGTGCACCGCCGAGTTCTGGCGGATGTCGAGCCGGGCGAGATGGAAGCCGAAGCAGTCCACCGCGCGCCGCAGCAGCCGCAGCCGGCCGCGGGCGATGACGCGGGCATTGTTGGAGATCAGCGAGCGGTGCAGCACGTCGAGATCGGCCTGCAGCTCCTTCACGCTCGCATATGGCGCGCCCTTGCCGACCGGCCGCCGCGTGATCTCGACAGCGAGCTTTTCGGCCGTCGCGGTCAGGCGCGCATAGATGCCGGAGACTGCCAGACGATAAGGCTCGCCGCTCCGGTGCGGCGAGGTATCCGGCGAGCGTTCCGCCAGGTTGCGCAGCTCTTCGGAGACGTCGGCAAGATGCGCCGCGATCGACAATTCCGAGCCGAGCACGTGCAGCTCTTCCAGATAGAACTGCATCACCCGGCTCGACTGCAGCCGCAGCGTGCCGCGCATGACGTCGGCGGTGACGAAGGGATTGCCGTCGCGGTCGCCGCCGATCCAGCTGCCCATGCGCAGGAACGAGGCGAGCTCGGAAGCCGCCTGCTCGCCGCCCTCCTCCAGCCGGTCCTCGAGGGCGTTGACCAGCCGCGGCACCTCGCGCAGGAAGGTGTAATCGTAGAACGACAGGCCGTTGGCGACCTCATCGAGCACGGTGAGCTTGGTGCGGCGGAGCAGATTGGTCTGCCACAGCGTCAGCACCTCGCGGCGCAGCTGCTCGTCGCTGGCATCGGCCTCCTCCGCGGTCAGCGCCACGCGCTCACGGCGATCGAGCAGGCCGGCGACCTCCATCTCGCGGTCCATGGTGCTCTTGCGGCGGACTTCGGTCGGATGCGCGGTCAGAACCGGGCTGACCAGCGCGGACTTGAAGAAGCTGCGGAGCTGATCGGGCTTGATGCCGGCGTCCCTGGCATGGGCGAGCGTTTCCGCCAGCACGCCGGAGCTCTTGCCTGCGCTGCGAGCCCGCATCTGGCGGATGTTGTTCTGGTCCTCGGCGATGTTGGCGAGGTGGGAGAAGTAGCTGAAGGCGCGGACGATCCGCACCGTCTCCGAGGTCGACATGCTGTCGAGGATCTGCTCGAGCTCGCGGCGGGCGAGCCGGTCCTCGTCGCGGTGGAAGCGGATCGAGGTCTGGCGGATGCGCTCGACCAGGTCGAACAATTCGGCGCCCTCCTGATCGCGCACGGTGTCGCCGAGGATGCGCCCGAGCAGGCGGATGTCGTCCCGCAGCCGCGCGTCGGCCTCCTGCGCCTGGACGTCCTCAGGGCGGTTGGGGCGATGCTCGGCGCTGTCGGATGGTATGGTCTGGAGGGACATGGCTCGCTCCTCTTCGAGAGCTCCTTGCGGCTCCTCAGTCCGGTGGAGTGTGCGATATTTTTCTACCGCAGTGCAAGACGAAGTTGGGGGCATTGCACACTGCCGGCCAAACTCGTGTCCCGGACGCGCTGCAACGCCTTAAGCGTTGCTGCGCAGAGCCGGGACCCAGAAAGCCGCACCGTCCCTGCCGCCTTCTGGGCCCCGGCTCTGCAGCGCACCACGCCGCGAAGGCGCGACGCGCTGCGCTGCGTCCGGGGCACGAGAGCTCTCTTCAACTGATAAAACACGCCTTCGCCTTCTCGCGGCGTATTCCGCCCGAGCTTTGCTGTCCGTTTCGCCCTCATCGAGAACAAAGGGCGCAGGGAAGGCCGGGCGCCGGCTGGCACCCAGGGTCCGCACGCGACAAGACGCACGCGGGGTGACCACAGGTGACGCCGGGACATCCCGGCCTTCCCTGCGCAATGGTTTTACGGCTTATGGCGCGCTCTCCCCGGGGAGCGATGCACTATTGCCCCCGTCGCCTTGCGGATCACTGATGCGCGCGCCCGGTCGGGCCGCTTCACCACCGCAAGCCTTGACGCACAGACCCCGGGCGTCAGGACCACACGCTTTTGCCGTCCGCGGACGTCCCTCCCCGGACAGTCGGAAGCTCGCGCGTGCTCGCTTCCAACGCCGTAAAGAAACGCTGTGACCGCGCCGTGTCGTGCCGCGGATCGCGATGGCTCACGGGCCTCGCCCGCCCTGCCACCCCGTCACGCGCCGGCGCTGCCGCGTCCATCGCATCCCGGCCTACGTATCGTGACGATCGCGAAACGCCCCTTCGACGGGCGGGAATGGAATGCGGTTTAGCCGAAACGGAAAATTCGGTCAATCAGAATATTTTACAACCCCGTCCCTTGACCTGCATGTAGCGTGTTTTGCCCGTCGGGCAACGCGAGGGATTGGGGGCGGAGGGCCGCAACTGCCTGGACGCCGAGCTGCGGCTCGATAGGGGTTGAGCTCTGGCACTGCAAGCGGAAATGAAGACGACAGCCGCGCAGGTCTCCCTGGGGCCAGCAGCACACGTTCATGGGCGTATCGCATGCCGGGACATATTCCGCCGGAACGGCCGCACGAACATTGCGGCGAAGGCAAGAGCGACCAGCCGACCCGGTGTCGCCGAGCTCGGCTGCGTCGAGACCGCCAGCGGACTTGCAGCCACGACCGCCGTCAGGCCTTTCGACGCCTGGATCGTCAGCGCAGCCACCGACACGCCCGCGATCACATCCACGAAGTAATGCCCTCCGACCAGCGGGGTCGCGACGAGCATTCCCCCATTCAGCACCAGCAGGGCGGGACGCAGCCACCAAATGCTCCATAAGCTCCAGATGCTGAGAAGCGCCGTGGCAGCGTGAAAGCTCGGGAAAGTGAGGATGCCGCCGAGCTTCACGATGTTGAGAGCTCGCAACGTGCCATCGCGCAGCATAGGTATGTCGCTCGCCTGTCCTCCATATCCGTTCGCCTTGAACAGCTCGGTGTCGGAGGGCAGTCCGAACTCGAAATAGGTGCCGATCGCCGGAAGCAGGGAGGAGACGACAATCACCACGCACAACGCCAATGTCGACGCCATCACGAACTGCTGCAGACGGATATATTGACCCATCAACCCCAGTACGACCGGAACGCAGAAGGCCGGCACGAGGATCATTGCGTAGAAGAACTTGGCGTACAGCAGCAATTCCGGATGGGCCATCGCAAAATGGAAATATCCAGGCCAGTCCAGGCCGAGCAATCGGTCAAGCTCGGCAAATCTGGCGTCCTGCAGCGGCATCGCGGCGCCCAAGCCGATATACGACAGCGGCGCCGCACAGATCGCGACAAAACCCATCTGCGCAAATGCGAGCATGGTGAACGCCGGCCGCTCGCCCCAGCCCCACCGCATGAGCCACAACCCGGCAACCGCCAGCGCCGGCGCTGTGACGACCTCCGTCGTCATCAAGCCTTCCAGCGTGAAGGTTGTTACGGCAAGCCCGACGCAGAGCGCCAGCGCCCATCCAACCACGAGGCTCCAGTTAACCAGTTGCAACCTGTTCGCGATCCGTCGTTCCGTGTGACCGACCAAGCGCAGCTGTTCCTTGACAACACAATTTGCTCTCGCAAAAGGCGGCGCACTGAACATTCCAATTCCCATGCCGGCCCACGTGCAATTTCGGGCAATGCTCCCAGAAGTTTAGCGCCCACACCGTCCGGTTGCATCTCGTGACTGACGCCATCGTTATTATTGGTAAAAATTTTGTTTCCAAGCGTTGCTGGCAGCGTTCCGATAATGGGAATCGGCCTGGCGCAGGACGAGGCGCGGTCTCGGCGCTAGGGTCAAACGGAGTTGAGATACTGTTGAGGTGTCTGCTCAGGGGTCATCAGCCGACGACTCCGCAAGCTATGCCGGCTTCCCCTCTACGCGCGGAGGCGGACATTGACGGATCCCCACCTCACGCCGGCACGATCACCTTGCCGATCGGCCACAGCGCGATGCCGGCGAGTTTCAAATGGGCCCAGGCGAAGGGGAGGCCGATGATGGTGATCGCGAGCGCCAGTGCGGTCAATAAGTGGCCGAGCGCCAGCCGCCAGCCGGCGAGCACGAACCAGATGTTGCCGATCAGCGCGTAGGATGGGTGGAGCCCTTGCGAAACCCATCATGCCTCGTCAACGGTCGGGTTGATGGGTTTCGCTCTCGCTCTACCATCCTACGAGGCTCAATCTGTTCGCCGTCTCAATGGCCCTTGGTACAGCCGAATTTTGCAATCTTGGTACTGGTTTCATGACCAAGCGTAACGCATCTAACTGCTAGCGCCACGACCGAAGCGATCCCGATCGGCAGTTTCAGTGGGAGCCCCGGTCAATAGATCGCGGACACTTCCACACTGTCTGGCAGTTTGTGGATAGCCGTCGCGCTCACGCTGACTGCAATCGTTGCATCAGGAGACAATGACTGAGGAGATGATCCAATGAAGGCGATCGTTGTAACGGAACAGGCCGCGGGAACGGCGGGGATGAAGCTGGTGGACCGGCCCGAGCCGCAGGCTGCGATAAACGACGTCGTGGTTCAGGTTCATGCGTCGGGATTTGTCCCGACTGAGCTGACGTGGCCTTCGACCTGGACTGATCGCCTCGATCGCGACCGAACACCGTCGATCCCTGGACACGAGCTGGCCGGAGTGGTCACTGCTCTTGGCTATGGAACGACAGGGCTGGTGTTAGGACAGCGGGTGTTCGGCCTGGCGGACTGGTATCGCGACGGCACGCTGGCCGAGTATGTGGCAATCGAGGCGCGCAATCTTGCGCCGCTGCCGGGCGACGTCGACTTCACAGTGGGGGCGAGCCTGCCGATCTCGGGGCTGACCGCATGGCAAGGGCTGTTCCAGCATGGCCGTCTCAAATCGGGGCAGAGCATCCTGGCACACGGCGCGGCCGGCGCAGTCGGGTCGATGGTGACGCAACTCGCACGAGAGGCCGGCGCCTACGTCATCGGCACCGGACGCGCCGCCGACCGTCAGACGGTGCTCGACTTCGGCGCAAACGAGTTCGTCGACCTCGACAAGGACTCGCTGCAAGACGTCGGCAAGGTCGATCTGGTGTTCGATGTCATCGGCGGTGACATACAGAAGCGGTCGGTAGAACGCATTCGAGCCGGAGGAACACTGGTGACCATCGTCGGGCCGGCCGAGGCGCGGCCCTCCGATGGATTGGCGGTCGACTTCGTCGTCGAGTCGGATCGCGCCCAACTCAGTGAGATCGTCCAGCGGGTGCGGGATGGACGACTGCGGACGAACATCGGCAAGGTCTCGACCTTCGACGATGCGGTCGCCGCCTTAAATCCGACCGGGCGACGCAAGGGAAATACGATCATTCGCGTTCGTCCCTGAGGGAGCATGCTCATTGATGTCCGCAGCGCGTAGGATGGGGTGCACTTGCGAAACCCATCCTACGAGCCACGAGTTGGGCCTCACGCCGGCACGATCACCTTGCCGATCGGCCAGAGCGCGATGCCTGCGAGCTTGAGATGGGCCCAGGCGAAGGGGATGCCGATGATGGTGATCGCGAGCGCCAGTGCCGTCAATAAGTGGCCGAGCGCCAGCCACCAGCCGGCGAGCACGAACCAGATGATATTGCCGATCACGCCGAGCGGGCCCGTACCGATATCCTCGACACCGGTGACGTCGTAGCGGTTGACCGCCCGCGAACCGAACGGCAGCAGCGTGTAGACGGCGATGTTGAACGCCGCCCGCGCCCAGGGCAGGCCGATGATGGTGATCGCCATGATGACCGCGGCGATCACCCAGCCGAACGCCATCCAGGCGCCGCCGAAGAGGATCCAGAGGATGTTGAGCAGCATGGAAACGGGGGTCATGGGATGATCCGGGGGTGGATGATCCCGTGCATATAGGCATGAAATCTGTCTCTGCTAAGACGGCCCCGATTTCCGCTCCCCTCCAAGCTCATAATCCGTGACGCCGGCTGCGTTCGGCGCGCAGCGATGTGCCGACAAACCCAACATCCTCGATCCCGCGCGAGATCTCCTTTGAGCAGAGCCAAAGCGTCAGCGCGGCGGCGCCGATCGCGGCCAGCCCCGAGATGACAACAGGACTAGGGCAGAATGTGGCGAGTAAGTTGTCGAGCGGAACGGAGCCGGTGGGCCGGCGCGGGCTGCAAGACGATGCCAGGGCCCAACCGGACAGCATCACGGCGGCCGCGTTCACACCGGCCAAAATCGCCACGACGATCGCAAGGCCCTTCCTGACGGAGAGTGCGAGATCAATCGTCTTCACAACAGCGCAATACGCGGCCACGGCGACGAGAGCCGGGACCCATCCAGAACCCCCGGCTGCGATCGCCTGGGCCTGACCGCTCCAGGCCCACAGCGCAACGACGCACCCGAGCAGTGTCAGATTGACCTTCACGGCTTCGGGAAATTTGCAGCGAAGCACCCACACATTCGCTTTCTCGATCAGGTCCAGCACTGCGCAGGCGATCAGCCCGGCCGCAAAACCACCGAGATGCACGCCCCAGTCGATCCGCGAATTGCCGAGCGCAAACGCGACGTTCAATCCGATATTGATCGCGAAGAAGTCGATCCTGACGTCGAGCTTGCCGAGGATCCACAGGCAGAGCAGCGCTCCGAGGATGCCCGACGTGGCGCCGGACGCGCCGACCGTCAAATAGGGCGTGGAATGGATACCGTTGCCGATGACGGCACCGAACACCATCGCGCAGAGATAGATGAGGAGGAAATAGGCCGGCCCGACCCGCCGCTCGAGATGGGCGCCCCACAGCACCAGGCACAACATGTTCATGGTGAGGTGGATGAAATTGACGTGCAAGAAGCCATAGGCGACGAGGCGCCAATATTCGTGCCGCGCGATCGCGGTCGCATACATGCCGCCGTAGCGATACAGCAACTCCGCCGGCGCCGCCGGACCACCCGCCTGGATGAAGCAGAAACCCGACGCGAGGACCGTCACCGTCATCAGCGTATAGACGGCGGCATGGGGGACTTCGAAAAAGCCAGGACTGGCACGGTATGAGGGCATGGACGATCGCAGGGGATTGGCGTGGGAATGCCAATCTAGCCGAGCCGCTCGATGATTGCTACTCCAACGCGTACCAGACGGCCCCGGCTACCGCCCCTCGAATTTCGGCTCGCGCTTTTCCATGAAGGCATTCATGCCCTCGGCCATGTCCTGGGTTTTGAACAGCGGCAGGAGCTGGAGATAGACGTGGTGGACATGGTCGTGGAAATTCTCGTTGAGGCCCATCCGCATCATGCGCTTGGAGGCCTGCACCGCGAGCGGCGCGTTGGCGGCGATCTCGCGGGCGACCGCCGTGGCGCGGCTCATCAACTCGGCGTCCGGCACGACCTCGTTGGCAAGGCCCCATTCCAGGCACTCGCGCGCGCCGAGCGTGCGGCCGGTGAAGATCAGCTCGGAGGCCTTGGCCCAGCCGAGCATGCGCGGCAGCAGCCAGGTGCCGCCGGATTCCGGCACCACGCCGCGCTTGACGAAGGCGGCGGCGAGCTTTGCGGATTCCGCCATGATGCGGATGTCGCAGCCGAGCGCGGTGTCCATGCCGTAGCCGGCGGCGCCGCCGTTGACGGCGCAGATCGTCGGCTTGTCCATCGCTTGCAGCACCGTCGGCGGCGTGTTGCGGAGGTTGATCGTGGTCGGCGAGGACGCCGCGCTGAGGCCGTTGCCGTCACGCTCCTTGCGCAAGTCGAGGCCGGCGCAGAACGCCCTGCCCTTGCCGGTGAGGATCACGACGCGGACGTCCTTGTCCTCGTTGGCTTCGGTCAGGAGCCGCGCCAGATCGTTCAGCATCGGGCCGGAGATCGTGTTCATGCGCTCCGGCGCGTTCAGCGTGATGGTCGCGATGTGATCGGCGACTTCGTAGAGGACTTCGTTCGCGGCGTCGGTCATGACAAATGTTTCCTCGTCCCTGATCTCGTAGGGTGGGCAAAGGCGCGCCTGCGCCGTGCCCACGATCTGTCAACGTATTCTGATCGAGATGGTGGGCACGCTCCGCTTTGCCCACCCTAGGGTCCTCGTCGAATTGTCAGATCTTCCGCCCCGCCTGCTCCCAATAGGGATCGCGCAGGCGGCGCTTGAAGATCTTGCCGGAATCCTCGCGCGGCAGGCCGGTGCGGATCTCGATGTGCTTGGGCACCTTGTAGTCGGCAAGGTGCGCCTTCAGCGCGGCGCGAACACCTGCAGCATCCAGCGTGACGCCGGCTTGCGGCTCCACCACCGCCATCAGCGCCTCGCCGAACTCGGCATCGGGGATGCCGAACACGGCGCAATCATGCACGCCTGATACGGCGTGCAGCACGGACTCGATCTCGGCCGGGTAGATGTTGACGCCGCCCGAGATCACCATGTCGCGCTTGCGGTCGCAGATGAAGACGTAGCCGTCCGCGTCGATATAGCCGACGTCGCCCGAGGTGATGAAGCCGTCGCGGTCGATCTCGGCGCGCTTCTCCGGCTTGTTGTGGTAGGTGAAATCGGCGAGATCGGCCATGCGCGAATAGATCTCGCCGATCTCGCCGACGCCGAGCACGCTTCCGTCCTCACCAAGGAAGCGCAGCTCGGCGCCGGGCGAGATTTTGCCGACGGTACCGGGCTTCTTCAGCGCGTCCTCGGAGGTCGCGAACGTCACCGCGCTGGATTCGGTCGAGCCGTAGAATTCGTAGATCACCGGCCCCCACCATTCGATCATGGCGCGCTTGACGTCGGCCGGACAGGGCGCGGCGGCATGGATGACGTGGCGCAGCGAAGAGACGTCGTACTTCCTGCGCACCTCTTCCGGCAGCTTCATCAGGCGGATGAACATGGTCGGCACCATGAAGATCGTGTCGATTTCAAATCGCTCGATCAGTTCGAGGAATTCTTCGGCCTCGAAGCGCGGCATCAGCACCAGCGCGCCGCCGAGCTTTCCGGCGCGGATGCCGAAGGAATTCGGCGCGGAGTGATAGAGCGGCCCCGGCAGGATCGCGCGGGCGCCGGGCTTGAGCCCGTAGATCATCGCGCGCATGCGCTCGCCGGCGGCCTGCTGCTCCGGCGTCGGCGCGTTGCGCCGCACGCCCTTGGGATGGCCTGTCGTGCCCGAGGTGTAGATCATATTCATGGGCTGCGGCACCACGGGGCCGTCATAGGGCTGGAATTGCGCGAGCCAGGCTTCGAAATCGATGGCGAAGTCCGGCGTCGTCAGATGATCGGGATCGATCCGGTAATTGGACAGGATCTCCGGCGGCGTCGGCACGCTGAGCACGGTGACGCCCTCAGGGATCGCATCGCGCAAGGCGTGCAGCATGTCGGCATGTCCGATCAGGACGGACGTGCCGGTGTCATCAAGGATGTAGGTGATCTCCTCCGGCTTGAAGTGCCAGTTGATCGGAACGCCATAGGCCCCGAGCCGCATCGCGGCGTAGGCGGCCTCCAGGAAGGCGATGTCGTTGCGCATCAGCATGCAGACGCAATCGCCTTGGCGGACGCCGATCTTGGCGAGGCCCGAGGCGATGCGGTCGGCGCGGTTGGCGACCTCAGTGTGGGTTCGGCGGCGCTCGCCGGAGACGATGCCGAGGAATTGGGGCGTTTCGCTCATTGTTGTTTTCCGATCTTTCGTCGGGTTGAAGGGCATCGAACCAACCACGATCGTCATTCCGGGGCGCGCCTCTTGGCGCGAGCCCGGAATCCATACTCCCGATCGTGGTTATGGATTCCGGGCTCGATGCTTCGCATCGCCCCGGAATGACAGAAAGCTAATCCGCATACTTCGCCGCGCGCTTCTCCAGATTGGAGCGCACCGCCTCGGTCTGGTTCGCGCTGCCGATCAGCTTCTGCTGCTCGACCGACTCCGCCAGCAGCGCCGGGCCCGGATCGACCGAGAGATTATTGAGCAGTCGTTTTGCCGCGCGGATCGCATCGGGGCTCTTACCGGCGATCTCGCGTGCGGTCTCCAGCGCCGCGGCGCGCGGGTCGTCGCAGATGCGCGTGGCGAGGCCGTAGGTCATCGCCTCCTGCGCGGAGAAGATGCGCCCCGTATAGGTGAGATCGCGCAAAATGTCGTCGCGCACGAGGCTCGCAAGGATCGGCGTGCCCGCCATGTCAGGCACGAGGCCCCATTTGATCTCCATGATCGACATCCGCGCATCCGCCGAGAGGAAGCGCATATCGGCGCCGAGCGAGAGCTGGAAGCCGCCGCCGAAGGCGACGCCGTGCACGGCCGCGATCACGGGAACCGGAAGCTGGCGCCAGCCCCACACCGCCTGTTGCGGGAAGTTCGCCTGGCCGTGCGTGCGCTTGGTGAGATCGCGATTTTCGCCACCCGGAATTCCGTTGCCGCCCTTCTCCTTCATGGCGGCAAAACGCCCCATGTCGAGACCGGCGCAGAAGGCGCGGCCTTCGCCTGAGAGCACGACGACGCGCACGCTCTTGTCCTTCGAAAGCCGGTCCGTTGCGGAAACAAGCGCCTCGAACATGGCCTGATCCAGCGCATTCATCTTGTCCGCACGCACCAGGCGCACGTCGGCGACGCCTTCCGAGATCGAGATCGAGACGCGCTCTTCCATGGATGAATTCTCCCTTAGTTCTTGCCTGTTCTTGTTCAGTGCCGCTTTACAGGACGCCGGCGGCCGGATTTAGTCAATCGACCAATTAACTGACAATCCGTACGGGAGAAACAGCCATGTTCAAGGAAAATCTTCTCGCTGGACGGCGCATTCTCGTGACCGGCGGCGGCACAGGTCTCGGCAAGGCGATGGCAGCGCGCTTCCTCCAGCTCGGCGCCGAGGTGCACATTTGCGGCCGGCGCAAGATCGTGTGCGACGAGACCGCAACCGAGCTGATGGATCTGTATGGCGGCCGCGTCACCAGCCACGGCGTCGACATCCGCAACGCGCTCGCGGTCGAGGAGATGGTGGAGACCATCTTCCGCGACGCGCCGCTGACCGACCTCATCAACAACGCCGCCGGCAATTTCATCTCGCGCAGCGAGGACCTGTCGCCGCGCGGCTTCGACGCCGTCGCCAACATCGTCATGCACGGCACGTTCTACGTGACGCAGGCGATCGGCAAGCGCTGGATCGCCTTGAAGCAGCCCGGCAACGTGGTGTCAATCACCACGACCTGGGTGCGTAACGGCTCGCCCTACGTCGTGCCGTCGGCGATGAGCAAGTCGGCGATCCATGCCATGACGATGTCGCTCGCGGCCGAATGGGGCCGCTACGGCATCCGCCTCAACACCATCGCGCCCGGCGAAATCCCGACCGAAGGCATGAGCAAGCGCATCAAGCCCGGCGACGAGGCCGGCGCGCGCACCAAGGCGATGAACCCGATGGGCCGCGTCGGCACCATGGAGGAACTGCAGAACGTCGCCGTGTTCTTGATCTCCGGCGGCTGCGACTGGATCAATGGCGAGACCATTGCCATGGACGGCGCGCAGGCGCTGGCGATGGGCGGCAATTTCTACCAGCTCCGCGACTGGAGCGACGACGACTGGAAAACCGCGCGCGAGAGCATCATGGCGCAGAACGAGAAGGACCGGGCGAAGCGGGGGTGATGTCGCGTTGCAACGGCGTGGGGGTGTAAGGGGCTGACGCTCTACCCTCACCCTCAACTGTCGTCCCCGCGAGGCGGGGACCCATAACCACAGGGAGAGGTGCGAGGCGAGGCGAGGCTGGTCACTCCGAGTCTTCGCCAAATCCTTGCTGCGGCGTATGGGTCCCGGATCTGCGCGCGCTTATGGCGCGCTTGTCCGGGACGACAGCGGGGCTCCCACCTTGTCTTCCCCCGCAATTGACTCCACACTCCCGGGCATAAGAACAAGACGCCACGGGAGAAACATGTCCACACAGCCATTGGCAACTCTTGCCGACATGGTGCGCGAACGCGCCAAGAGCCGCGGCAACGCCATCGCCTACGAGTTCGAGGGCCGCCTCACCAGCTTTGCCGAATTCGACGCGAGGACCAACAAGGTCGCCAACGCGCTGATTGCGATGGGCGTGAAGAAGGGTGACCGCATCGCCTATCTCGGCAAGAACAGCGACCTCTATTTTGAGCTGCTGATGGGCGCGATGAAGGCCGGCGTGGTGACGGCGCCGGTGAACTGGCGGCTCGCGGGGCCCGAGGTCGCCTTCATCGTCGAAGATTGCAAAGCCGCGGTGCTGTTCGTCGGGCCGGAGTTCATCACGCAGGTCCGCCAGATCAGGGATCAGCTGCCGGGCGTGCGCACGGTTATCACCACCGAAGGCGGCGCGCCGGAATGGCAGGACTTTGCGGCGTGGCGGGATGCGCAGAGCGGCGACGATCCCGGGGTGCCGATCGACACGAAAGACATCGCGATCCAGCTCTACACGTCCGGCACCACGGGCAAGCCGAAGGGCGCGATGCTGAGCCACGCCAACTTCCTCAACCTCGTGCAATCAGGCAATGCCGAGGACAAGCCGGAGTGGAACCGGTGGTCGACCGACGACGTCTCGCTGGTGGCGATGCCGGTCTTCCACATCGGCGGCTCCGGCTGGGGCGTGATGGGCCTCTATCACGGCGCCCGCGGCGTGATCGCGCGCGAGTTCGATCCGACCAAGGTTTTGGATTTCTTCGAGCTATCAGGCATCACAAAACTGTTCATGGTGCCGGCGGCGATGCAGTTCGTGGTGCGGCAGCCGCGCGCCGGGACAGTGGACTTTTCACGATTGAAATACATGCTCTATGGCGCCTCACCGATACCGGCGGCGTTGCTGAAGGAGTGCATCGAGGTCTTCAAATGCGGCTTCGTGCAGCTGTATGGGATGACCGAAACCACGGGCACCATCGTCGCGCTGCCGCCGGAGGATCATGTCGAGGGGCTGGAGCGGATGCGCTCGGCCGGCAAGGCGCTGCCGGGTATCGAGATCGCAATCCTCGACGTCGACGGCAAGCCGTTGCCGCCACGAGAGGTCGGCGAGATCGCGACGCGCTCGGGCTCCAACATGGCGGGCTACTGGAATTTGCCGGAGGCGACGGCGTCGACGCTGCGCAGCGACGGCTGGCTGCGCACCGGTGATGCCGGCTATATGGACGAGGACGGCTATCTCTACATCCACGACCGCATCAAGGACATGATCATCTCCGGCGGCGAGAACATCTACCCCGCCGAAGTCGAGAGCGCGCTGTGCGATCATCCCGACGTCGCCGAAGCCGCGGTGATCGGCGTGCCCGACGACAAATGGGGCGAGGCGGTGAAAGCGGTTGTCGTGATGAAGCCCGGCAAACAGGCGAGCGCCACCGACATCATCAACTTCACCCGGACGCGCATCGCCGGCTACAAGACGCCGAAGAGCGTGGAGTTCTTGCCGGCGCTGCCGAGGAATCCGAGCGGCAAGATTTTGCGGCGGCAATTGCGGGAGCCGTATTGGGCGGGGAAGGATAGAAGGGTGAATTGATCCCGCTGTCGTCCCGGACAAGCGAAGCGCAGATCCGGGACCCATAGCCCCAGGGAGAAGTTTGGCGACGACTCGGAGTTACCAGTTCGCGACAAACTTCTCCCTGAGGTTATGGGTCCCCGCGTACGCGGGGACGACTCGCGGAGAGATAACGCGCGATCACAGTCAATGCTTCCCCGGCCCCATATAGCCGAACAGGAATCCCGCGACCTTCCGCATCTGGATCTCCTCGCTGCCTTCGGTGATCCGGTAGCGGCGGTGGTGGCGGTAGATGTGCTCGAACGGCTTATGGCGTGAATAGCCCATGCCGCCGTGGACCTGCATGGCGCGGTCGGCGGATTCGCAGCAGAGGCGGTTTGCCCAGTAATTGCACATCGAGACGCGGTCGGAGAGCGTGCGCTCGATCTGCTCCTCGGTGAGCTGGTCCATCTCCCAGGCGGTCTTGCGGATCAGAAGGCGCAGCATCTCGGCTTGCGTGGCAAGCTCGACCAGCGGGAACTGGATCGCCTGGTTCTCGGCCAGCGCCCGGCCAAACGGTTTTCGCTCGCGCGCATACTTTACACTCTCGTTGACGCAATAGACCGCCGCGCCGAGCGAGCTCGCAGCCTGACGGATGCGGTTCTGGTGGACAAAGCACTGCGCCAGCGACAGGCCGCGGCCGACCTCGCCGAACAGCGCGTCCTCCGGCACGAACACGTCGGTGAAGCTGACGCGCGGATGATCCGTCGGCATGTTGAAGGTCCACATGTACTCCTCGACCTTGACGCCGTGGCTCTTGGCCGGCACCAGGAAGCAGGTGATGCCCCGGGCATCGCCGTCATTGCCGCTGGTGCGCGCAAACAGCGCGCAGTGCGTCGCGACGTGCATGCCTGTGGTCCACATCTTCTCGCCGTTGATGATCCAGCCCTTGACGTTGTCGCGGGTCGCGGGCACCGCGCGCGTCTCCATGTGGGTGGCGTCGGAGCCGTGATGCGGCTCGGTCAGGCCGAAGGTGATGCGGTACTTGCCCTTGATCGAACCGTCGATCATCGCCTTCTGGTCGTCGCGGCCATAGCGGTCGAGCATGGTGACGACAGGGAAATTGCCGACGATGGAGTGCTCGTTCTGGAGATCGTTGTGCAGGCCGAGACCCTTCGCGGCAAAATGCTCGCGGATCACCGCCATCCAGAGATTCGAGCCGTCCTTGCCGCCATATTGCTTCGGCACGGGAAAGCGCAGATGTCCGGCGGCGTCCGCAAGATCCTTGGCCTTGCGCAGCAGCGCCTCCCATTCATGGCGCGGCAGGCCGCCATTCTCGAAATCGGTGCGCGCCCATTCGCGGCGATGATCGAAGAAGCGGATGTTGTCGTCAGCCTCTTCCAGCGGCTTGATCTCGCGTTCGATGAAACGATCGAGCTCTGCGAGATAGGCGAGGAGATCGGCAGGCAATGAGAAATCCACAGGTTCTCTCCCGGATTGATTTTATCGTTTTGCGTTAAGGCGCTAGGCGCGTTTCTGCTTCGTGCGATTAAGCTGAGAAGAGCGCGTGCAAGTCAAGCAAAGCGAGGCGTGTGACGCGCGCAAGGCGCATCAGCGCAATTCGATGGTGCTCCAGCGCCGACGCGCGGTAGTATGCGGTCAATATTCCTTGACGAGAAAATGCGGGAGCGCGCGATGGAGCTGAAATTCTCAAGAGTGGAACGCAAGGGGCCGATCACGATCGTCACACTGTCGCGGCCCGAGGTCTACAACGCGCTGCACACCGACGCGCATTTCGAGCTGCAGAAGGTATTCGACGATTTCTCCGCGGATGCCGAGCAATGGGTCGCGATCGTCACCGGCGCCGGCGACAAGGCGTTCTGCGCCGGCAACGATCTGAAGTGGCAGGCGGCGGGGGGCAAGCGCGGCTGGGACAAGGGCGGCTTTGCCGGCCTCACCGCGCGCTTCGACTGCGACAAGCCTGTTATCGCAGCGGTGAACGGCGTCGCCATGGGCGGCGGTTTCGAGATCGCGCTGGCGTGCGACCTCATCATTGCCTCGGAGAATGCGACCTTCGCCCTGCCCGAGCCGCGCGTCGGCCTTGCCGCACTCGCCGGCGGCCTGCACCGGCTGCCGCGGCAGATCGGGCTGAAGCGCGCCATGGGCATGATCCTCACCGCGCGCCATGTCAGCGCCAAGGAAGGTTTTGAGCTCGGCTTCGTCAACGAGGTCGTGCCGCAGGGCGAAGCGCTGTCGGGCGCGCTGCGCTGGGCGGACATGATCACCAAGAACTCGCCGATGTCGATCCGCGCGTCCAAGCAGGCGATCCAGAAGGGACTCGGCGTCTCGCTGGAGCAGGCAATCGAGGAACAGCGGGAGTATCCGGCGGTGAAGGCGATGGTGGCCTCGCAGGACTACATCGAAGGCCCGAAGGCGTTCTCGGAGAAGCGGCCGCCGAAATGGGTGGGGAAGTGACCGCGCTTTGCGCGGTCATTCCGGGGCGCGCCGACAGGCGCGAGCCCGGAATCCATCGGGCGGCAGAACGCGCGGATCAATGGATTCCGGGCTCGTCGCTACGCGACGCCCCGGAATGACGGCAGCTTCGTAGGATGGGTAGAGCGCAGCGAAACCCATCAATGACGGGACAAGGTGTGAGATGATGGGTTTCGCTGCGCTCTACCCATCCTACGGATTGCGCCCCAGCTCGCGCTTGTACGATGCGTAGTTCGGCTGATCGACCGCGAGCTTGTCCATCGTCGTTTGCCACAGATGCTCGGCAAGGCCCGGGGTTGCGAGGTCGACCTCGCCCTTGGCGATGCGCTCGGCGAGCGCGTGGTTGAGTTCGGTCACCGAGCCGTCGATGCCCAGCAGCGCGCGCAGGCGCGCCACTTCCTCAGCATCACTCCCCTCCTCCCGCGTCAGCTGTCGCGTGACGAGGTCGAGGATGTTGATGGCGACGCGCAGCTTGAAGGCCTGGTGACCGCTGATCAGCGGCGTGATGTCGTTGCGCAAGAAATCGGCGACCGATTTGGTCAGCTCGATCGGGGTCGGTTCGTCCTGCATGCGTCAGCTCCCGCGCGGCGCCAAGAGCCGCAACAGATCGATTTCGGTCTCGCTCGCGCGGCGGCCGATCATGGCACGTTCCATGGAATGGTCAGGTCCCTCGCGAAAGCGCTGCATCATGCCGCCGCACATGATGCCCCAGCGCAGCGTGCCCATCACTTCCCAGAATTTGACGCGCACCGGATCGACCTTGCGGCCGGCAGCCTCGTAGCCCGCAAACAGCTCCTCGCGTGTGCCAAAACCGCCGACGGGCTTGTCGATTTCGCCGAAGCGCCAGGAGTTGACGCAGACCCAGCCGAGATCCTCCATGGGATCGCCGAGATGGGCGAGCTCCCAGTCGAGCACGGCGCGCACGCCATCGCGGCCGATGATGAGATTGCCGTTGCGGAAATCGCCGTGCACCAGCGTCTCCTCGGCCGACGGGCCGGGATCGTGGTCGCGCAGCCAGCGCAGCGCCAGCTCGAACACGGGCTTCGGCCAGTTCAGGCTGTGATAGTCGCGCTCGAACTCGGAAATCTCCTGGGTCGCCGACCTGCTGCGCAGCTCGGGCAGCCTGTCCTTTGGCAGTCGATGCAGGCCTGCGAGAATGCCGCCGATCTGCCGCGCCAGATGCGGCCGCGCGGCCGCATATTCGTCATCGCGAAGAATCTTGCGCGCGATGGTCTCGCCCTCGATACGCTGCATGATGAAGCCGGTGCCGAGATCATCTTCCGGCACGAGCACATGCATCACCCGCGGCGACGGCACGCCGGCCTCATAAGCGAGCTGCATCAGCTGCGCCTCAGCCGCAAGGCCCGCCGCGCGCGTCGGCGCTGCGCCATATCCCTTCGGCGAGCGGCGCAGGATCGCGCCGATCACGCCATCGGGATGCGTGATGTCGAAGCGCCAGGTTTCCTGGCTGGCACCGCCCGACAGTTTGGCCGCAGAGGTCGCGCCGGTCGCGCCGTTGCACCAGCGTTGGACGCTGCGCGAAAGCTCAGTCTCGATCATTTGCCTTTGAACTGCGCGGGACGCTTCTCCAGGAACGCGCCCACGCCCTCGCGGAAATCCTGGGTGTCGCCGGCGCGGAGCTGGCACTGGAATTCGAGGTTGAGCTGATCCTCGAAGGAATTTTCGGGGCTGTCCCAATAGAGCTTGCGGATCAGCGACAGCGCCACCGTCGGGCCGCTGGCGAGATCGCGCGCGAGCTTCATCGCCTCCTCCATCAGCACACCGTCGTCATAGACGCGGTTGACGAGACCCCATTCCAGCGCCTTCTCGGCCGGCAGCCGCTCGCCCATCAGCGACAATTCGATCGAGCGCGCCCGGCCGACGAGGCGCGGCAACAGCCAGGTCGAGCCGCAATCCGGCACGAGACCGATGCGGCGGAAAGCCTGCAGGAAGTACGAGGACCGCGCGCACAAAATCATGTCGCCGAGCAGAGCGAAGCTCATGCCGGCGCCCGCCGCCGGACCGTTGACCGCGGTGACGATCGGGCAATGCAGATTGCGAATGCGGCGCAGGAAGGGGTGAAAGCCGGTCTCCAGCGTCAGGCCGGCCTTGGTCTTCTTCGACTGGTTGTTGCGGCCCTGGAGATTCGCACCGGTGCAGAACGCCCGCCCCGCGCCGGTCAGCACCACGCAGCGCACCTCATCCTTCTTCTCCTCGATCGCATCGAGCGCCTCGGCAAGACCGCCCAGCATATCCACGGAGACCGCGTTCATCACCTCCTGATGGTCGAGCCTGAGGACCGCGACCGAGCCATCGAGATCCAGCGTGACGTGTTTGAACTGCATGGTTTCCTCGTGAGTTGCGGCCCGCGTCAGTTTCGCAGACCGGAATTCGTTTTGTCGGGGCGCATATTTGATTTTTGGCGCGGTCTTGTCCATGGTGATCAGAGCATAGCAAGCAATCTTGCGCGCAGCGGCTGATGCGCCGCATCCCAAGATGTCTCGCCCAAAAACAGGAAACGCGGCATGAACCTTTTCGACCTCTCCGGCCGCGTCGCCGTGATCACCGGCGGTAATGGCGGCATCGGCCTCGGCATCGCGCGGGCGCTCGCCAGCCAGGGCTGCAATGTCTCGATCTGGGGCCGCAATGCCGACAAGAACAAGGCCGCGGCCGCGAGCATGGCGGGGCTATCAGGCAAGGTCGATGCCCGCGTCTGCGACGTCACCGATCCCGCCTCGGTCAACGCCGCGATGAAGGCGACGCTCGACATTTTCGGCCGGGTCGACGGCTGCTTCGCCAATGCCGGCATCGGCGGCGGCGGCCGGCGCTCCTTCATCGAGCGCACCGAGGACGAATGGCGCACGATGTTTGCGACCAATCTCGACGGCGTGTTTCACGCGTTCCAGGCCGCGGCGAGACACATGACCGATCGCGCCAATGCCGGCGATCCCTTCGGCCGGCTGGTCGCGACCTCGAGCCTCGCCTCGATCTTCGGCACCGCGCGCAACGAGCATTATGCGGCAACCAAGGCCGCGATCAACGCGCTGGTGCGCGCGCTCGGCGTCGAGCTCGCCCGCCACGGCGTCACCGCGAATGCGATCCTGCCGGGCTGGATCAAGAGCGACATGACGTCGGGTCTCATGGCCAACGAAAAATTCGTCGCCAACGTGATGCCGCGGATTCCGGTGCGGCGCTTCGGCGAGGCATCCGATTTCGGCGGCATCGCGGTCTATCTGATGAGCAAGGCGTCGTCGTATCACACGGCCGATACGTTCGTGATCGACGGCGGCTATACGGCGTTCTGAGATTTCGCAGGGTGGGCGAAGGCGCTCTTGCGCCGTGCCCACGGTCAGTATTTCGAATGTCGTGGTGGGCACGCTGCGCTTTGCCCACCCTACGGCTTCTCGTTTTGTCAGCGCAGAAGGGAATGGGCAAATGTTCTCACACATCATGATCGGCACCAACGATCTCGACAAGGCCAAGTCGTTCTACGACGACCTGCTGAGCACGCTCGAAGTGCGGCCGGCCAGGGTCGACGGCCACCGCATCTTCTACATCACCAAGACCGGCGTGTTCTCGGTGTCGAAGCCGATCAACGGCGAGCCGGCGACCTGCGCGAATGGCGGCACCATCGGCTTTGCCTGCAATTCACCGGAGCAGGTCGACAAATGGCATGCAGCCGGCATCGCGGCCGGCGCAAAATCGATCGAGGATCCGCCCGGCATCCGCCAGGGCCCCGGCGGCAAGCTCTATCTCGCCTATTTGCGTGATCTCGACGGCAACAAGATCTGCGCGATGCATCGGATGCCGAACTGAGCTACACACTCGGTGTCGTCCCGGCGAAAGCCGGGACCCATAACCACAGGGAGAAATGAGGGCACGAAGCTCTCAACTCCGAGTCATCGCCAAACCACTCCCTGTGGCATCGCGACGAGCGCCAAGCGCTCGCGCGGAGGTCCCGGATCTGCGCTTCGCTTGTCCGGGACGACACCAGCGAGGGAGCGCCGCCCTCCACGCCATTCAAACAACATTTCAAACGACCCAGCGATATTCCATCGCGTGGCATGGCTCCGCGTGAAAAATGCGCGCTCGCACTTTGGCGGCGCTGCGACTATTCTTGCGCCCAGAACGATCTCAGCGTCCCCGGGAGGAACAATGACAAAACATACCTATATTCCCCGCACCACCAACTACACTCTCAACCCCGGCGACGAGCTCAACGACCTCCGGATGTCGGACCAGGTCCGGCCGCTCTACGATCACGTCAAGAAGTTCATCCGCGACACCGTCGAGCCGATGTCGATCGAGTTCGCCAAGGCGGGCGAAGGCAAGGAGGATCGCTGGAGCTTCACGCCGAAGCAACTCGAGGTGCTGGAAAAGGCCAAGAACAAGGCCAAGCAGGAAGGCCTCTGGAACTTCTTCCTGCCCGACGATGAGACCGGCCAGGGCCTGAAGAATCTCGATTACGCCTATATCGCCTCCGAGCTCGGCAAGAGCCCGCTGGCGTCCGAGAGCATGAACTGCTCGGCGCCCGACACCGGCAACATGGAGGTGCTGGAGCGCGTCGGCACCAAGGAGCAGAAAGAGAAGTGGCTGAAGCCGCTGCTCAACGGCGAGATTCGCTCGGCCTATGTCATGACCGAGCCGAACGTCGCCTCCTCCGACGCCAAGAACATCTCGACGACGGCAAAGCTCGTCGGCGACGAATGGGTCATCAACGGCGAGAAGTACTACATCTCCGGCGTCGGCGATCCCCGCTGCAAGATCCTGATCGTGATGGTGAAGACCAATCCGGATGCGGCGCCCAGCAAGCAGCAGTCGCAGATCCTGGTGCCGCGCGACACGCCCGGCGTCGAGGTGCTCGGCCCGATGTACGTGTTCGGGCAGGACCACGCCCCGCGCGGCCACATGCACATGCGCTTCAACAATGTGCGCGTGCCCAAGGAGAACATGCTGCTCGGCGAAGGCCGCGGCTTCGAGATCTCGCAGCTCCGCCTCGGCCCCGGCCGCATCCATCACTGCATGCGCACCATCGGCAAGGCCGAGAAGGCGCTGGATCTGATGGTGCAGCGTGGCCTCACCCGCGAAGCCTTCGGCAAGAAGATCGCCCATCTCGGCGGCAACATGCAGATCATCGCCCAGGCGCGCTGCGAGATCGAGGCGATGCGGTTGATGGTGCTGAAGGCGGCCAAGGCGATGGACGTGCTCGGCAACAAGGAGGCCCGCGTCTGGGTCTCCATGGTCAAGGCCATGGTGCCGGAGCGCGCCTGCAAGATCATCGACCAGGCGATCCAGATGCACGGCGCCACCGGCATCTCGCACTGGACCCCGCTCGCCGAAATGTATCAGGACGTCCGCCATCTGCGCTTTGCGGATGGCCCGGACGAGGTGCACTGGATGGTTGTGGGACGCCACGAGCTGAGCATGGCGTGATCAGATGCCGTAGGGTGGGCAAAGGCGCTTCGCGCGCCGTGCCCACCATCTCTCTGTTGCAAGAAGTGCGTGGGCACGCTTTCGCTTTGCCCACCCTACGGAAGATCGTAGGGCGGATTAGCGAAGCGTAATCCGCCGACTTTCGCGTGACGAAGATGACGGATTACGCCTGCGGCTAATCCGCCCTACGCAGTGGACTCGCGGAGAGTGAGCACCGCCTACGTCGCCGCCTCGACCTTGTCCTGCGTCTTCGTCTCGAAATCGCTCGCATCGTGCCGCTCGTGCAGCTGGCTGGCGGGATCGCCCGAGACGCGGTTGACCATGCGGCCGCGCTTCACGGCGGGGCGCTGCGCGATCTGGTCGGTCCAGCGCTGCACGTTCTTGTAGTCCTGCACCGAGAGGAATTCGCCGGCGCCATAGACCAGCCCCTTGGCGAGCGCGCCGTACCAGGGCCACACCGCCATGTCGGCGATCGTATACTCCTTGCCCGCGAGATAGTCGTTGTCGGCAAGGCGCCGGTCGAGCACGTCGAGCTGGCGCTTGGTCTCCATCGCGAAACGGTCGATGGCGTATTCGATCTTGGTCGGCGCATAGGCGTAGAAATGGCCAAAGCCGCCGCCGAGATAGGGCGCGCTGCCCATCTGCCAGAACAGCCAGGACATCGCCTCGGTGCGGCTCTTGATGTCCTTCGACAGGAAGGCGCCGAACTTCTCGGCGAGATAAAGCAGGATCGAGCCGGACTCGAACACCCGGATCGGCTCCGGACCGGAGCGGTCCATCAGCGCGGGGATCTTGGAGTTCGGGTTGATGTCGACGAAGCCGCTGCCGAACTGGTCACCGTTGCCAATTCTGATCAGCCAGGCGTCGTATTCGGCCCCCTTGTGGCCGAGCGCCAGAAGTTCCTCCAGCATCACCGTGACCTTCACCCCGTTCGGCGTCGCCAGCGAATAGAGCTGGAAGGGATGCTTGCCGACCGGCAGCTCCTTGTCGTGGGTGGGACCGGCGATCGGGCGGTTGATGCTGGCGAACTGCCCGCCATTTTCCTTGTTCCAGGTCCAGACCTTGGGCGGCACGTAGGCGGGGGTGTCGGTCATGCGAGGGGCTCCGGCGGAAAGATGCGCCTGCATTAATTAGCCCGCGAATGGCCGATGACAAGCCCTCCGAGTTGCATTGCCGGGCGGGGCGTCTCACCGTTTCGTCATGGCAAGCTTCCTCCCCGTCGTGCCGGGGCCGCAGGGGCGAGCCCGAAAATCCATCGCGCCGCCGGGAATGCTCTGAAAAATGGATTCCGGGTTCTCGCTGGCGCGAGCCCCGGAATGACGGCGTCACCCAGGACGCCGCGGCCTGCGGGTGGAGCGCGACGTCTACACACAAGATGCCTCGCCGAATCCGGCCTGTCATCGTGAGTGACGATCAGCTAGCGTCACCTTGCTTCGCGCACGAAAGCAACGAGAACGCGAAGGCCGCCGGGAGAGAGAGCCATGAAATCGCCGATCTGCGACATGCTGGGCATAGAATTCCCACTGCTGGCCTTCAGCCATTGCCGCGATGTCGTCGCCGCCGTCAGCCGCGCCGGCGGCTTCGGCGTGCTCGGCGCCACCGTGCACACGCCCGATACGCTCGAACGCGAGCTGAAGTGGATCGACGATCACGTCGACGGCAAGCCCTACGGCATCGACGTGCTGATCCCTGAGAACATCTCGACCGCGGGCGAGAAGGACGTCACCTGGAAGAGCCTGGAAGCGCGCGTGCCGCAGGAGCACCGAACCTACACGCGCGAGCTCCTGAAGAAGTACAATATCGAGCTGACGACCACGGAGGTCGCAGCCGATCAGCCGCAGCCGTTCGACGGAAAGACAGCGCTGCAGCTGCTCGAGGTGTCCTTCAATCATCCGATCCGCCTGATCGCCAATGCGCTGGGCGTGCCGCCGAAGCCCATGATCGAGATGGGCAAGAAGCACGGCGTCCCCGTTGCGGCGCTGGTCGGTGCCAAGGAGCACGCGCTGCGCCAGGTCGCGGCCGGCGTCGACATTCTCGTGGTGCAGGGCACCGAGGCCGGCGGCCATTGCGGCGAGGTCTCGACCATGGTGCTGGTGCCCGAGGTGATCAAGGCGATCAAGCCCATCCGCGACGTGCCGGTGCTGGCGGCCGGCGGCATCATGACGGGGCGGCAGATGGCGGCGTGCATGGCGATGGGCGCGGCCGGCGCCTGGACCGGTTCGGTGTGGCTTGCGACGGTGGAGGCCGAGACCACGGAGATCTTTCGCGAGAAGATGATCGCGGCCTCTTCCCGTGATGCAGTCCGCTCGAAAGGCCGCACCGGCAAGCCGGCGCGCCAGCTCCGCTCGGTCTGGACCGATGCCTGGGATCGCGCGCCGGACAGCCCCGGCGCACTGCCGATGCCGTTGCAAAGCGTCATCAGCCGCGACGCCTTCAACTCGATCGACCGCGCGGCGGCGAGCGGTAACGCCAAGGCGCGCGACCTCGTCAGCTATTTCGTCGGCCAGGGCGTCGGGCTGGTCGACAGCGTGAAGTCGGCGGGCGCGGTGGTGCAGGAGTTCAAGGAAGATTTCGCCGAAGCCGTCGAGCACATGAATGCGCTGGTGGCGGAGTAGGTGTAGACCCTCATGGTGAGAAGGCGCGCAAGTGCCGTCTCGAACCATGAGAGCCCGCGGCCCATCCTTCGAGACACCTGCTTCGCAGGCTCCTCAGGATGAGGTCTGAGATGTCTGAGAGAGTGAAGAAGCAAGAACAATGGCGACCGTTTCCCCTGACCGCATCCCCGTCATCGTCGGCATCGGCGAGATCGTTGACCGTCCCAAGGAGATCACCGACGGCCTCGAGCCGCTCGACCTGCTGGAGCAGGCGCTGCGGCGCGCGGAAACAGATGCCGGCGCAAAGCTGCTGGGCGAGGTGCAGTCGCTCGATGTCGTCAACTTCCTGAGCTGGCGCTACCGCGATCCGGAGCAGCTGTTGGCACAGCGCCTCGGCATCACGCCTTCGCATTGCTATTACGGCCCGGTCGGCGGCGAGAGCCCGATCCGCTACCTCCACGAGGCGGCCAAGCGCATCGCACGCGGCGAATGCACCGTGGCCGCGGTCTGCGGTGCCGAGGCGCAGTCGACTGCAACCAAGGCCGAGCGCAATGGGGCAAAGCTGCCGTGGACGCCGTTCGCCCATGATGTCGAGGAGCCCAAGCGCGGTGCGGCGTTCCAGAAGCCGCTGGCGGTGAAGCTCGGCGTGTTCCGCCCCGTCACGGTCTATCCGTTCTACGAGGCCGCCTCCTCCGCGCATTGGGGCCAGACGCCGCGCGAGGCGATGGCGGAATCAGGCACGCTATGGTCGCGCTATTCGGAAGCCGCCGCGCAAAATCCCAATGCCTGGCTGAAGCGGCGTTATGCGCCGGAGGAGATCACGACGCCGACGGCGGACAACCGGCTGATCGCCTGGCCCTATAACAAGCTGATGGTCGCCAACCCCAGCGTCAACATGGGCGGTGCGCTGCTGGTCACCAGCCTCGCCAAGGCGCGTGCGCTCGGTATCGCGGAGAGCAAGCTGGTCTATCCGCTCGGCGGCGCCTCGGCGGAAGAGCCGCGCGACTATCTCCTGCGCGACCAGTTCTACGAGAGCCATCCGCAGAACGCGGTGCTGAAAGCGGTGATGGACCTTGCCGGCGGCGATGGCAAAAACTTCGACGCCATCGAGCTCTATAGCTGCTTCCCCTGCGTGCCCAAGATGGCGCGGCGGACGCTTGGTCTCGGCGCCGACGTGCAGCCGACCGTGACCGGCGGCCTCACCTTCTTCGGCGCGCCGCTCAACACCTACATGACGCATGCGGCCTGCGCGATGGTGCGGCGTGTGCGTGACGGCGCAAAGCTTGGCCTGCTCTATGGCCAGGGCGGCTTCGTCACCAAGCATCACGCACTGGTGGTGGCGAAGGCGCCGCCGCGCGAGGCGCTGGCGCAGGAGACCAGCGTGCAGACCAAAGCCGACCGCAACAAGCGCGCGGTGCCGGACTTCGTTGCGGAGGCCTCGGGCAAGGGCAAGGTCGAGAGCTTTACGGTGCTCTACGGCCGCGGCGGCGATGCCGAGCACGGCGTGGTGATGCTGCGGACGGAAGATGATAGGCGCACGCTGGCGCGGATCCCGGCGAGCGATAGCGCGACGTTGGCGCATCTGCTGAACATGGATCGCACGCCGGTGGGATCGCTCGGGGAGATCGCCATGGCTGGGGACGGCGTGGCGGAGTGGCGCGTGGCGTGATCTCTCGTGTCCCGGACGCGGTGCGGCGCGAAGTGCCGCTCCGCAGAGCCGGGACCCAGAAAGCGACACTGTACTTTGAGAAGAGATGGGCCCCGGCTCTGCAGCGCATCACTGCGTGCTGCGCTGCGTCCGGGGCACGAGACCGCCCTACCCCTTCGGCGCCTGCTTTTCCGACGCGGTCGCCGGCTTGGCCTTGGCGCCGACCACGCGCACCGCATCGCCATCCGAGAGGCCGTCCGGCGGCGCGGTGATGACGCGGTCGTCCGCTGTTATGCCCGAGGCGAGCTCGATCTCGCGGCCGAGGTCGCGGGCGATGGTCACGGGCTTGAACAGAACCTTGTCGTCCGCACCGACGGTGGCAACGCGCAGCCCGCTGCTGTTGAAGATCAGCGCGCTGGCGGGGATGCTGAGCGGCGCGGAATCGCGCTGGAGGTTGAGCTTCACGCTGGCATAGCCGCCGGGCATCAGCTCTCCGTTCGAATTGTCGAGCCCGAGCTGCATGCGCGTGGTGCCGGAGGCGACGTCGACGGCCTGCGAGGACGCCTCCACCGTCGCCTGGAACGTCCGGTTCGGATACTCCGGCAGCGTGATCGTCGCCTTGGCGCCGATCTTGATCGCCGGCACGTAGTTCTGGGGCACGTTGACGTAGACGCGCAGCTTGGTGATGTCGGAGATCACGAACATCGCCGGGCCCGAGCCGCCACCGGCATTGATCAACGCGCCGACATCGGTGTCGCGCGCGGTGACGACGCCGTCGAACGGCGCGGTGATCTTCTTGTAGCCGGCCAGCGCTTCCAGCCGCTCGACATTGGCCCTGCCCGAATTGACGGCCGCGTTCTTGTTAGAGAGATCGGCGGTGCGCTCGTCGATCTCCTGCGCCGAGACGAAGTTGGAGGCGACCAGCGTCTTGCGCCGATTCAGCGTTGCTTCCGACAGCCTAGCGCTGGCCTGCTGGCTGGCGAGGTCGGCTCTAGCCTGAAGCAGTTGCTGATCGAGGTCCGGCGCCTCGATCTCGGCGATTACCTGCCCGGCCTTGACGCGGGCGCCGATATCGGCGCTCCAGCTCTTCAGATAGCCCGACACGCGCGCGAAGATCGGCGCGCGATAATAGGCTTCCAGCCGGCCCGGCAGATCGATGGTGGCGTTGAGAGCCTTGGCGCTGGGCTGGGTCACCGCGACGCTGGGAACAGCCTGATCGTCGGTCCATTCCTTCAGCCTGGAGCCCTGCTCCTCGCGCGCGCGGATGCCGGTACCCACGACGAGGCCGGCCGCGATCAGCGCCACCACGCCGAAGATGCCCAGTTTCCGGTGCGACACCGGCGAGCGGGGTTCAGTGGGCGACATGCGGGGTCTCCAACGGGGCGGCGGCTTTGGCGCCTTGTTTCTTGTGGACCATGCTGAACACCACGGGAACGAACATCAGCGTGGCGAAGGTTGCAAAGATCAGGCCGCCGATCACGGCGCGGCCGAGCGGCGCATTCTGCTCGCCGCCCTCGCCCAGCCCCAGCGCCATCGGCGCCATGCCGATGATCATGGCGAGCGCGGTCATCAGCACCGGGCGGAACCGCACGAAGCCGGCTTCCAGCGCGGCGGCAATGGGATCACCGAGCTCCTCGTAGCGTTCGCGCGCGAAGGAGATCACGAGCACGCTGTTGGCGGTCGCGACGCCCATGCACATGATGGCGCCGGTGAGCGCGGGGACCGACAGCGTCGTCCCTGTCGCGAACAGCATCCAGACGATGCCGGCGAGCGCGGCCGGCAGCGCCGTGATGATCACGAACGGATCGGACCAGGACTGGAAGTTCACGACGATCAGGAAATAGATCAGCACGACGGCACCGAGCAGACCGAACAACAGGCCGGTGAAGGCGCTGTTCATGGTCTGCACCTGCCCGAGCAGCACTACCGAAGAGCCCTTCGGCACTTCCTTGGCAGTGTCGGCGATCACCTTGCGGATATCGGCGGCGACCGCGCCGAGATCGCGGCCCGAGGTCGTCGCAAAGATCTGCACCATCGACTGGATGTCGTATTGCGAGACAACCGCGCTCGAGCTCGAACGCCTGATGTCGGCGATGCCGCCGAGGATCGGCGACTGCGCATTGCCGGCCGCGGTGATCGGCAGCGTCTGCAGCGCGCTGAGCGAATCGATCTGGTACTGCGGCGTCTGCATCACGATCGAGTAGGACACGCCGTTCTCGGGGTTGAGATAGTAGGTCGGCGCCACCTGCGAGGAGCCGGCGAGATTGACCACGAGGCTGTTGGTGACGTCGCGCTCGGTCAGGCCGACATATTGCGCGCGGGTGCGGTCGACATCGATGTTGAAGGTCGGCGCGTTCGGCGACTGCTGGATCCGTGCATCGGCAACGCCGGGAATCCGGCGGACCTTGGCCAGCAGATTGTTGGCGTAGACAAAATTGGCGGCGAGATTGGCGCCGCGGATCTGCAGGTCGATCGGCGCCGGCGCGCCGAAGTTCAGGATCTGGCTGACGATGTCGGCGGGAAGGAACGCGAAGCTGACGCCGGGGAACAGTCGCGGCAGCTGCTCGCGCAGCACACGCACATGCTCTTCGGTCGGCTTGTGGCCCTCCTTCAGCTTGATCTGGATGTCGCCGTCCTGCGGACCGATCACGCCGGTGTTGTTGTAGGTCATGTTGATGCCGGAGATCGGCATGCCGATGTTGTCGGTCATGGTCTCGATCTCGCCCGGGATCAGCTTGCGGACCGCCTTCTGCACGTCGGCGAGCTGGTTGGCGGTCTCCTCGACGCGGGTGCCGACCTGGGTGCGGACATGCATCAGGATGTTGCCGGCGTCGACCGCGGGAAAGAAGTTGCGACCGAGGAACGGCACCAGCGCGAAGGATGCGCCGACCACACAGAGGAAGCCGATCACGAACACCGCGCGGTGCGCCAGCGCCAGCCCGAGGAAGCCATGGTAGCCGCCGCGGATGCGCTCGAACCGTGCCTCGAAGCCACGCTGGAACCAGACGAGCGGATTGCGCGATTTCGGCGGCCCGCCCTCGTGATGGACATGCGCCTGCAACAGATAGTTCGCCATGGTCGGCACCAGCGTGCGCGACAGGATGAACGACCAGATCATCGCGAACATCACCGCTTCCGCCATCGGCACGAACAGGAAGCGCGCGACGCCCGAGAGGAAGAACATCGGCACGAACACGATGCAGATGCACAGCAGCGACACGAAGGCCGGCGTCACGATCTGGTTGGCGCCGTCGAGGATCGACTGCTCGACCGGCTTGCCCTGCTCCAGGTGGTAGTTGATGTTCTCGATGGTGACGGTGGCGTCGTCGACGAGGATGCCGACCGCGAGCGCGAGCCCGCCGAGCGTCATGATGTTGAGCGTTTCGCCGATCGCCGACAGCATGATGATGGCGCCCAGCACCGACAGCGGGATCGAGACCGCGATGATGATGGTCGAGCGCCAGCTGCCTAGGAACAGCAGGATCATGACACTGGTGAGCAGCGCCGCGATCACGCCTTCGACGGCGACGCCTTGAATCGCGCCGCGGACGAACACCGACTGGTCGCCGATGAAGCCGATCTTGAGCGCGTCGGGGAGCTGATCCTTGACGTCGATGACCTTCTGCTTGATGCCGGCGATGATATCGAGCGTCGAGGTCGCGCCCGCCTTCAGCACCATCATCAGCACCGAGCGATTGCCATCGACATGGACGATGTTGGTCTGCGGCGGATTGCCGTCGCGCACGGTGGCGACGTCGCGCACATAGACCATGGCGCCGTTGACGGTCTTGATCGGGAGGTTGCCAAGCTCGTCTATCTTCAGTGGCGAGTTGTTGAGCTGGATGTTGTACTCGAACTGGCCGATCTTCTGCGTGCCGACCGGCGTGATCAGGTTTTGCGCGGCGAGCGCGTTGGCGACGTCCTGGCCGGACAGGCCGCGAGCCTGCAGCGCGGTGGGATCGAGGTCGATCTGGACCTGGCGCTGCTTGCCGCCGAATGGATAGGGGATCGCCGCGCCGGGCACGGTGACCAGCGGCGTGCGCAGATTGTTGATGCCGATATCGGCGAGGTTCTGCTCGGTCAGGCCATCGCCCGACAGCGCCACTTGGATGATCGGCACGGTGGAGGCCGAGTAGTTCAGGATCAAGGGCGGCGTCGCGCCGGGCGGCATCTGCTTGATCAGCGTCTGCGAGATCGCGGTGACCTGCGCGTTGGCGGTTCGGATGTCGACGTTGGGCTGGAAGAAGATCTTGATGATGCCAAAGCCGTTATAGGAATTGGCCGTGATGTGCTCGATGTCGTTGACCGTGGTCGTCAGCGCGCGCTGGAACGGCGTGGTGATGCGGCCGGACATCTGGTCCGGCGGCAGGCCGGTGTACTGCCAGACCACACCGATCACGGGAATGCGGATGTCCGGAAAGATGTCGGTCGGGGTCCGCAGCGCCGCGAGCGGTCCGATGATCAGCAGCAAAAGTGCCAGCACGACGAACGTATAGGGCCGGCTCAGGGCAATACGGACCAGAGCAATCATGCGCCAGGCAAATCCGGGTCAGATGAGAATACGGAATCTGCCCCCACGGCGATCCCCATTCCCCTTTACCCGAGCACCGCCGGAAACGCTAATAAGCAGAACTATCCTGCATTCACTTCCCTGCTACCGCACTGCGAAATCGACATCGCAGCTATGCGGCGGCCGGTCTCAGGCGGCGCGGACCGCGTTCAGGAACTTGCCGACCTCGAGCTTGAGGCGATTGGAATCGCGGGACAGCATCTGCGCCGCCGACAGCACCTGCGAGGACGACGCGCCGGTCTCGGCGGCCCCCCGCTCGACCTCGCCGACATTGGACGAGGCCTGCTGGGCACCCTTGGCCGCCTGCTGCACGTTTCGTGTGATCTCCTGCGTCGCCGCCCCCTGTTCCTCCACCGCCGCGGCAATGGCCGCAGCGATCTCGGACAGCCGCGCGATGGTGCTGCCGATGTCGCGGATCGCCGCGACGGATTCCTGGGTCGCCGACTGGATGCCGGTGATCTGCTGCGCGATCTCACCGGTCGCCTTCGCGGTCTGCGCGGCAAGGGCCTTGACTTCGGAAGCCACCACCGCGAAGCCGCGACCGGACTCGCCGGCCCTCGCCGCCTCGATCGTTGCGTTGAGCGCGAGGAGATTGGTCTGCCCCGCGATCTGGTCGATCAGCTCGACGACGTCGCCAATCTTCGCGACCGCTCTCGACAATCCGTCGATATGCCCGTCGGTCAGCCGGACCTGATCGACGGCTTCGTTGGCCATTCGCGCCGAATCCTGCACCCGGCGGCTGATCTCGTTGACGGACGACGACAGCTGCTCGGTCGCGGACGCGACCGACTGGACGTTTGCGGAGGCTTCCTCCGAACCGTCGGCGACAGTGACGGCGAGCTTCTGCGCCCGCGCGGCCGTCACGTTCATCGCGCCGGCAGAGGCTTCCAGCTCGGTCGACGCCGAACTCACCGCGTCCACGATCTCGCCGACTGCAGTCTCGAATTGACCGGCAAGCCGGTGCATGTCGGCACGGCGCTGTTCGGCCGCGATCTGGTCCTGCCTGATCTTGGCGTCCGCGACCTCGTGCGCCTTCTGCTCGGCCTTGACCTTGAACGTCTCCACCGCGTGAGCCATGTCGCCTACCTCGTCCTTGCGGCCAAGCCCGGGGAGAACCACTGCGAAATTGCCGCCGGCCAATTCGTCCATCGCGGCCGTCAGTGCCGAGAGCGGACGCACGATCCTGGAAACCGCGACCCAGAAGCTCAGCAATGTGAGGCCGAGGCTCGCAAGCAGGATTGCAACGCTGATGATCAGGTTGGAGGCGCTCGCCTTCGCCTGTTCGGCGGCCTCCGTACCCGCCGCCGCGCCGATTGCATCCGCGAGCCCAAGAATGGAATTGATGGCCGTCGTCGCGCGGCTCACATAATCGCGGCTGCCGATCTTGTACTCGCCGCTCGGACCTGCGGCGAGGATTTCGGCACGCAGTGCGCCATAGGTCTGAAAGTAATCCTCATTCACCGACTTGATGGCTCGCGCGAGTGCTGCCGGAACGTCGGTGCGGTCGGCGATCGGGGCAACCGTCTCCCAGGCGAGCTCCACGTGGCCGCGGAAGGTCGCGATCCGGCCGATGCCGTCCGCGGCGAGCTTCGCGTGCGAACTGATCAACCCGCCGAGAAGCGCACGTTCGCGCCCGGCGTTTTCTGCCATCTCCGCTGTCAGGTGCCGAAGGCCGACGAGGCGTGCCATGGCCGCCGAAGGCGAACTGGTCAGCGTTTCCTGCGTCAGGCGCAGTCTGTTGGCGGCGACCTCGATCAGGTCGGTGATCGCCGGGGCAAAGGCCTTGACCACCTCGGCGTCCCGCTCCGACCCAGGCTTGGCCAGATTCGCATCGACCCTGCGGCGCAGGCTCTCGAAGCTTTGGAATGCCCGTTCGGCTTCCGAGATGCGTTGTTCGGCGCCCTTCATCGCCGTGACGCCACGCAAGCGCTGCACGGCATCGCGGAAGGCCCGATCCGACGTCGCGCGCACAGCATCGATTTCAGAGCGGCGATCGGCCGGAAGCACCTCGGGCGAATTCAGCGCCGCATTGGTCATGCCCCGCTCCTTCGCCCACTGCCCGGCGCTGTGCAGCAACGATTGCGAAATGCCGTTGAGGCCGACAAAGATCTCGGCCTCCTGACGGTCGTGGTAGGCGTGAATGGCCGTGTAGGCGGTGGCCGCCACTCCCATCAAGGCAAGCGCCGAAATGATGACCGGTAGGACCGTGCCAATTCTGAGATGCACCGCTGGCTTCCTTCTCCCGAGTGCCGCTTCCTCTGGACGAAGGAATCGACCCTCACGAGAGATACAAGAAGCCCGCAACGCGATGTTGTCTCACGTCAAAGTGCGGCCGCGCTGCCGGGGGCGCCACCGCATATGCTTATCAAAACGTTGCCCGCGAAAACGCGCGCGTGCAACGCTGGTACGTCGTGCTGTCCTCAGGCGGCGCGGACGGAGTTGAGGAACTTGCCGACCTCGAGCTTGAGACGATTGGAATCGCGGGACAGCATCTGCGCCGCCGACAGCACCTGCGAGGACGCCGAGCCGGTTTCGGAGGCGCCGCGCTGGACGTCGCCGACATTGGACGAGACCTGCTGGGTACCCTGGGCGGCCTGCTGAACGTTACGGGCAATCTCCTGGGTGGCCGCGCCCTGTTGCTCCACGGCCGCGGCGATCGTTGCGGCAATCTCCGACAAACGCGCGATGGTGCCGCTGATCTCGCCGATGGCACTGACCGAATCCTGCGTCGCCGCCTGAATGCCGCCGACCTGCTGGCCGATCTCCCCGGTGGCCTTCGCCGTCTGCTCGGCGAGCGCCTTGACCTCGGAGGCCACGACGGCGAAGCCGCGACCCGCCTCGCCGGCCCGCGCCGCCTCGATCGTGGCATTGAGCGCCAGCAAATTGGTCTGGCCGGCGATCGCATTGATGAGCTCGACGACGTCGCCGATCCGCGATGCGGCCCGCGACAATTCGCTGACACGTTCGGTGGTCGCATGCGCCTGGCTGACCGCCTCGCTCGCGATCCGGGAGGAGTCCTGCACCTGGCGGCCGATCTCGCGCACCGAGGACGACATCTCTTCGGCGGCCGACGCCACCGAGTGGACATTGGTGGACGCTGCTTCCGAGCCGGATGCGACCACCGTGGCCAGCTCCTGCGCCCGGCCCGCGGTCGAGGACAGCGTCGAGGCTGACGCCTCGAGCTCGGTTGCGGCCGACGACACCGTCTCGACGATCTCGCCGATCGCGGCCTCGAAGCCGTCGGCAAGCTTGGTCATGTCGGCCTTGCGCTGCGTCTCGGCACGGCGCTGCACCGCCTGCACCTCGTCGCGGCTGAACCGGATGATGGTCTGCACGGTCTGAAGGTTGCGCAGCGCCTCGCCGATCTCGTCGTCGCGCTCGATCACGATGCGGTTGTCGAGCTTGTCCTGCACGAGGTTGACCAGGGTGTCGTTGAGCTGTTGCATCGGCCCCTGGATCGCACGCATGGTTGCAAGGCCCGCGAAACCGACGACGACGGCACCGACGACGGCCAGCGCCGACAGGATCAGGCTGGCCGAACCACCGGAAGCGAGCGCGCCGCCGATGCCGAGCCCGAGCATGAACAGCGCCTGGAGCGCCATGGTCGTGACGAGACGCGCCTTCAGCGTCCTCGTGAAGACGCTGAAACGGTCGAGCCACGAGCGGCGGCGGATGATGCCGGCGTCGACGCGATAACCATGCGCCTTCTTCTCCCGGATCGCGGCATAGACCTCCTCGGCGAGCTTGCGCTGATCGGCCGGCAGTTTTGTGCGGATCGAGGTGTAACCCTTGAGCTGGCCGTTCTCCCGGATCGGCGAAGCAGTTGCCAGCACCCAGTAGAAGTCGCCGTTCTTGCGGCGGTTCTTTACCGCGCCGAGCCAGGGCTTGCCGGCCTTCAGCGTGTCCCAGAGATTGTCGAACGCCTCCGGCGGCATGTCGGGGTGGCGAACGATATTGTGCGGCTGACCCATCAGCTCCTCGGACGTGAACCCGGCGGCCGCGATGAAGTCCTCGTTGAAGTAAGTCAGCTTGCCCTTGAGATCGGTCCGCGAAACGATCAGCGTCTCGTCGCTGACCGGATATTCGACATCAGTGACGGGAAAATTCTTGCGCATTGGGGCCCCCAAATGAATTGACTATTCGTTCATTCCAATTCGGACGGCCGCTGTTCGAGTCGTCTTGGCGTCATCCTCATAAAGCGAGTTTAACCAACGATGAAGCGGAACCACCGTGCGTCTACGGGTGCTTCCCCTTGATGCTACCTGTAGGCAACATCATGCTACCGGCCGCAAAAAAGGAAACGAGCGGCGCTTTTGACGCCGCTCGTTCCTGGAGCGATAGCTGTGCGCGCGAACTTATGCCGCGCGCACGTTGGTCAGGAACTTGCTGACCTCATTCTTCAGCCGGCCCGAGTCGTTCGACAGCATTTGCGCCGCCGACAGCACCTGCGAGGACGCCGTGCCGGTCTCGGTCGCTCCGCGCTGCACGTCGGTGATATTGGAGGAGACCTGTTGGGTACCTTGCGCGGCCTGCTGCACGTTGCGGGCGATCTCCTGCGTCGCCGCGCCCTGCTCTTCCACCGCCGCTGCAATCGCCGACGAGATCTCCGAGAGACGCTCGATGGTCGAGGAGATTTCCTTGATGGCGCCGACGGAGTCGTTGGTCGCCGCCTGGATGCCGGAGATCTGCTGACCGATCTCACCGGTGGCCTTCGCGGTCTGCTCGGCGAGCGCCTTCACCTCGGAGGCCACCACGGCGAAGCCGCGGCCGGCCTCGCCGGCACGTGCGGCCTCGATGGTCGCGTTCAGCGCCAGCAGGTTGGTCTGGCCGGCGATGGTGTTGATCAGTTCGACCACGTCGCCGATGCGGGCGGCCGCCTTGGACAGCTCGCTGACGCGCTCGGTGGTGGCACGGGCCTGGCCGACGGCATCGCCCGCCATCCGCGCCGATTCCTGCACCTGACGGCTGATCTCGCCGACCGACGAAGCCATCTCCTCGGTCGCCGAGGCCACCGACTGCACGTTACCAGATGCCTGGTCGGATGCGGTGGCGACGACGGAGGCGAGCTCTTGCGCCCGCTCGGCGGTCGAGCTCAGTGATCCGGCCGAGCTTTCCAGCGCGCCGGATGCGGCGGACACCGTTTCCACGATACCGCCCACCTGCGCTTCGAAGCTGTCGGCCAGCTCGTTCATGGTGCGCTTGCGTTCGCGATCGGCAGCGGCCTGGTCCTGGGCACGCTGCTCGATGCTGCGCTTGATGTCGTCCTGCATCGAGCTCAGCGACGTCGCGAGCCTGCCGACCTCGTCGGCCTGATCGATCTTGAGCTGCTGGTTGAAGTCGCCCTTGGCGATGCCGTCGGCGAAATTGGCGCAGTCCTGGATCGGCCGCGCGATCTTGCGTGCAGCGAACGAGATCAAGAAGATTGCCGCCAGCACGATGGCGAGGCCGACACCGAGCTGCCAGAACGTGCTCGACGTCGCGCGGGCACTGAGCGAGGCATCCAGCTGCCGTGCGGACGCCAGCACGACCTCGCGCGGGACCGAGATCACGACCGACCACGCATTCTCGGTGAGCCCGAAGCGGATCGGCGCATAGATATCGATGTTGGCGAACTTCGGATCGTCCTGCACCGCGCTTTTGCCGGCCTTGACGATGGCGAGGCTCTCGCTCCAGCGCGGATCGGCTGCCGGAGCGTTCTTGCCGATCACGTCCTGATTGGCGCTGTTGGCCACGATCAGGCCGGTATCGTTGAGGATCGCGACCTTGCCCTTGCCCTCGAACAGCGAGGCATTGATCTTGACGGCCAGCTTCTGCACGAAGTCGAGATTGTAGTCGGCGCCGGCAACGCCGCGGAACTTGCCGCCGATCATGACCGGCACCGACATGGTCGCCAGGAAGACGGCCTTGCCCTGCACGATGTAGGGCAGCGGACCGAGGATGTTCTCCTTACCCGTCGTGTTCGGATTGATGTACCAGGCGCCCTTCACCAGACCGTTGGGATGCCGCTCGCTGCTGTCGTACTCGACCAGCGGCTGAACGGCGATGTCGCCGTTGGCATTGCGCGTCCAATAGGGCAGGAACCGGCCGGTATTGTCCGATCCAACCTCCTTGCGGCCCTTGAACGCCGCGTCATCGCCATCCAGCGCGCCGGGCTCCCAGGCAGAATAGGTACCGTTGAAAGCAGGATTGAGCTCGAGCACGTGGCGGAGCAGCGCGTTGAACTGGGCGCGCCGGGCTGCGATGGGGGTGCCGGTCTTCTCGTCTGCCAGCGTCGCGAACGCATGCGCGATGGTGCGCGCGGCATCAAATCCGACCTCCAGCTCGGCCTTGATGGCGCTGGCTTCGGTGGCAGCGCGGTTCGTCAGGCTTTCCTTGGTCTGATTGTCGACCAGCTGCATGACCTCGTGGGTCACGTACTGGTTCATGCTCTGCGTGGAGAAGAGGCCGTAGCCGATCAGCACGACGCAGGTGACCGCGAGGCAGAGGCCGGCGATCAGGGCAATCTTCAACTGGATGGAGCGAATGGCAGAAAACGAAAACAGCTTCACGATGGGCCTCCGAAATGCTGCGAGGACTTAAAGTTCCCCGCGTTCGGAACCCGTAAAGATTTGGAACCGTATGACCCACGTGAAAAATAAGTCCGGGGCCGGGCGGTGCGCCAAAAGCAAAGAGCGGCGCCGATGACGCCGCTCTTGCGTAGTTTGATACCTGTCCCGAAGGATCAGGCCGCGCGCACGTTGGTCAGGAACTTGCTGACCTCATTCTTCAGCCGGCCCGAGTCGTTCGACAGCATTTGCGCCGCCGACAGCACTTGTGAGGACGCCGTGCCGGTCTCGGTCGCTCCGCGCTGCACGTCGGTGATGTTGGAGGAGACCTGCTGGGTACCTTGCGCGGCCTGCTGCACGTTGCGGGCGATCTCCTGGGTCGCCGCGCCCTGCTCTTCCACCGCCGCCGCAATCGCCGACGAGATTTCCGAGAGACGCTCGATGGTCGAGGAGATCTCCTTGATGGCGCCGACCGAGTCGTTGGTCGCCGCCTGGATGCCGGAGATCTGCTGACCGATCTCACCGGTGGCCTTCGCGGTCTGCTCGGCGAGCGCCTTCACCTCCGAGGCCACCACGGCGAAGCCGCGGCCGGCCTCGCCGGCACGTGCGGCCTCGATGGTCGCGTTCAGCGCCAGCAGGTTGGTCTGGCCGGCGATGGTGTTGATCAGCTCGACCACGTCGCCGATGCGGGACGCCGCCTTGGAAAGCTCGCTGACCCGCTCGGTGGTGGCGCGCGCCTGGCCGACGGCATCGCCCGCCATCCGCGCCGATTCCTGCACCTGACGGCTGATCTCGCCGACCGACGAAGCCATCTCCTCGGTCGCCGAGGCCACCGACTGCACGTTGGTCGAGGCTTCCTCCGAAGCGCTGGCAACGGTGGTCGCCAGCCTCTGGGAGCGGTCGGCGGTCGAGGTCAGCGTCGAGGCGGAGGCTTCCAGCTGGGTCGAGGCCGACGACACGGTCTGGACGATCTCGCCGATCATGGTTTCGAATTCGCGGGTGATGTTGTCGACGCGGCGGCCGCGCTCGATCTTGGCTTCGGCATCCGTGGCCGCAGCCTCGTCGGCGGCTTTCTTGGCGATCAGCGCCTCCTTGAAGATCTGGAGCACGTCGGCCATGGCGCCGATCTCGGTCTTCTCGCCCCGGTGCGGGACTTCGGCGGAGAGGTCGCCCTTGCCCAGCGCCTGCATCGGCTCGATGATCGAGTTGATGCCCTTCGAGACGTCCTGGACGAGATAGAAGCCGACGCCGATGCCGATGATGACGGCGGCGCCGAGAATGATCGAGACCAGCATGAAAGCATAGGAGTAGCTGTCCGCGGCATCCTGAGCCGCCTGATCGCCACCCTTGGTGTTGAGCTCGATGTCCTTCATCAGGACCTCATCCGACGCAAGACCGATCTTGTTGACCGTCTTGCTGTTCAGCTCCTGGGCTTCGTGCGGGACCTTGCCGACCTCCTTGCGCGAGAGCGCCATCACCTCCTCGGTGCCCTTCTTGTAGTCGTCCCAGAGTTTTGCCCACTGGTTGTAGAGCGCCCGCTCCTCCGGCGAGGTGATCATTGGCTCGTACCGGCCGCGGATCTTGGCGAGCGCCTCGATCACTGTCACACCCGTCTTCTCGTTGGCGAGCTTCTCGTCCAGCGTTTCGGAAAGCATGTGCTGGCGGACCACGTTGCGATAGGTGATGACGCTCGCACGAAGCTCGCCAAGCACCCGCACACTGGGCATCCAGCTCGTGGTGATGTCGATCGTGTTGGCGTTCATCGACCGCATTTTCATGACGGCCAGGAGACCCATGCCGGCCATTGCGACCAGCAGGAACGCCACGACACTGATGATCTTGGCGCGGATGGAAATGGTGGCAAGCATAATCGGGTCTCTTTGTGCTGGCGCGGTGCGCGTCCGGAGGTATTACGAATCAACCAAAGGGAGCAGCACCAACATCCAACACCAGAGCACCTGCGCAGATGTTAACTACGACTCCGTACGAGTACGGAGCCTCAAAGAGATGAACACGTCGCTAAAAATGCTCTGCGCTCAGCGCATGAGCCTAAGCGCGTCGGAGAAAAATTCAGCGCCGCCGAAGTTTCCGGACTTCAGAGCGAGCAGCATGTTTTCTTGCGCGCCCACCGCATGCAGCACCGGGACACCTGCCGCGATTTCCACTCCGACGAGAAATCCGGGAATCTTCAACCGATCGACCACCGCACCGGAGGTCTCGCCGCCGGCAACGATCAGTCGCCGCACGCCTGATTTTACAAGGCTTTCCGCGATGTCGGCCATGGCCTGCTCGATCGCGTGGCCGGCCGCGTCGCGACCGTGCCGCGCCTGCAGTGCGGCGACCTGATCGGGCGTCGCGCTCGAGGCGATCAGCACCGGCCCCTCCGCAAGCCGCGGTCTCGCCCAGTCCAGCGCACGCTGCGCTTCGCCGCCCCCCGTAATGATACGGTCCGGATCGAGGTGAAGCACCGGCATGACGCGTTCGGCGTTGGCGATCTGCTGAAGCGTCGCCTGAGAGCAGCTCCCGGCGAGGCAGGCCGCCGGTCCGCCGACGGCAATGCCGGTCTCGCCGTTCGCCCCGGCCGATTTGACTTTACCCGTCGACACCAGCGCACGCGCGAGCCCGAGGCCGATGCCGGAGGCGCCGACCGACAGCCGATGTTCGGCGGCGACGAGGCCGATGGTCTCGAGGTCGCGGTCGAAGACCGCGTCGATGATGGCAGCGCCGATGCCCTTGCCCGCCAGTTCGGCCAGCCGCGCCCGCACGGCATCTGCGCCGCGCGTGACGGTGGCGAGATCGACGAGACCGATCTGCGTCCCGCTCTGGCGCGCCAGCACGCGCACCAGGTTGGAATCGTGCATCGGGTTGAGCGGATGGTCCTTCAGCGGGCTCTCGTTGAGCGGCACCGCGCCGACGAAAAGGTTGCCCTGGTAGACGGTGCGGCCGGTCTCCGGGAAGGCCGGCGTCACCAGCACGGCACCTTCGCCGCTATCGGCACGCAGCGCGTCCATCACCGGGCCGATATTGCCGGCGTCGGTGGAATCGAAGGTCGAGCAGATCTTGAACAGCACGTGGCCGGCGCCGCGGCCGCGCAGCCACTGATCCGCCGCGCGCGAACGCGACACGGCAAGGCCGGCCTCGATCGAGCGGCTCTTCAGCGACACCACGACGGCATCGACCTCGGGCAGTGCGAGATCGTCCGCGGGCACGCCGATGGTCTGCACGGTGCGCAGGCCCGCGCGCGTCAGCGTGTTGGCGAGATCGGAAGCGCCGGTGTAATCGTCGGCGATGCAGCCCAACGCAAGTGTCACGGCTTCACTCCTGCATAAGGCTTGAACCAGGCAAGGCCGTCGGTGGTCTTGCCGCGCGGATTGTACTCGCAGCCGACGAAGCCGGCATAGCCGAGGCGGTCGAGCTCTTCGAACAGGAACGGATAGTTCAGCTCCTCCCCGTCAGGCTCGTTGCGCGAGGGGATGCTGGCGATCTGGATGTGGCCGATGATCGGCATCATCTCGCGCAGCCGCATCGTGACGTCGCCATGGATGATCTGGCAGTGATAGATGTCGAACTGGAGCTTGAGGTTCGGAAGCCTCAGCTCCTGGATCAGATCGCGCGCGAAGCCGAAATCGTTGAGGAAGTAGCCGGGCACGTTGCGCGCATTGATCGGCTCGAGCACGATATCGATGCCGTGCGGGGCGAAGAACTCCGCAGCCCATGCCACCGATTTGTAGAATGCCTCGATCGCGACGCGCTCGCCGCGGTTGGCGATGCCGGCCATCAGGTGCAGCCGCTTGACGCCAGTCGCCTTGGCGTAAGGCAGAGCCGTCTCCAGGCCCGCCTTGAGATCGGAGAAGCGCGAGGGGAGCGCCGCAAAGCCCTTCTCGCCGGCGTTCCAGTCGCCCGGCGGCAGGTTGAACAGCGCCTGGGTCAGGCCGTTGCGCTTGAGGCGCTCGCCGACCGCCTCGGCCGGATGCTCATAGGGAAAGAGAAACTCGACCGCGGTGAAGCCAGCCTGGGCTGCGGCATCGAAGCGGTCGAGGAACGGCACCTCGGTGAACATCATCGAGAGATTGGCGGCAAAACGGGGCATTGGCGTCCTCTTCGTTACTTGTCGCCGGGCAGCTTGACGCCGGTGACCTGCGCATACATCCGCGCCACCGAGGCGTCGTCGTCCCGGCCCATGCCCGCGGCCGATGTCATCAGGAACATCTGGAGCGCGGCGGCGGAGACCGGCACCGGGAATCGCGCGCTGCGCGCCATGTCCTGGATGATGCCGAGATCTTTCACGAAGATCTCGACGGCGCTGCGCGGTGTGTAGTCGCCGTCGAGCACGTGTGGCATGCGGTTCTCGAACATCCAGGAATTGCCGGCGGAGGCCGTGATCACCTCATAGACCTTGCGGATGTCGAGGCCCTGCTTGGCGGCGAATGCCATCGCCTCCGAGGCGGCGGCGATGTGCACGCCGGCGAGCAGCTGGTTGATCATCTTGAAGGCGGCGCCCTGGCCGGCGGCGTCGCCGAGCTCGTAGAGCTTTGCGGCCATGGCATCGAGCGCAGGCCGCGCCTTCGCGAACGCTGTGGGGCTGCCGGAGGCGAGGATCGTCAGCTCGCCTTGCGCGGCGCGCTGCGCTCCGCCGGAAATCGGTGCATCCAGATAATGCCGGCCGGTCGCCTCCAGCTGCTTGGCAAGGCGTCGTGCCACGTCGGGGTCCATCGTGGCGGAGGATACGAAGGCGCTGCCTTCGGGCATGGTCTCGGCGGCCCCATCCTTGCCGAACAGGACGGCTTCCGTCTGCGCGGCATTGACGACGACGCTGACGACGATGTCCGCGCTCTTGGCCGCCTCGGCCGGCGTTTTGGCACCCGCACCGCCATCCTTGACGAAACGCGCCACCGCCTCGGCCGACACGTCGCAGCCGGTGACGGCGTGGCCGGCGCGCTTCAGCGAGGTCGCCATGCCAAACCCCATCGAGCCGAGCCCGATGACCGCGATGCGCTGATTTTGTGACGTGGAGGCGGACATGCAACTAACCCTTGCGAACGTTTCCCGGACGGCCGGCTTTTGCGGCGGCTCGGCGAACCGATATCACGCCTTGGCCGCGCTGCCAAAGCGTGAGACAAGCGGGCATGACGGCCATGAAACCTGAAGCGAGCAACGAGACGCGGCTGCGCGAGGACATCTGCCGCTTCGGACGGTCCCTGTTCGAGCGCGGGCTGACGCCCGGCTCCTCCGGCAATATCAGCGTCAGGCTGGACGGCGGCGGCTGGCTGGTGACGCCGACCAATGCCTCGCTCGGTTTCCTCGATCCTGCGAAGCTGTCGCGGCTGGACGAGAAGGGCCAGCTGGTGTCGGGCGATGCCCCGACCAAGGAAGTTCCGCTGCACACCGCGCTCTATGACACGCGCGGCAGTGCCCGCGCCATCGTGCATCTGCACTCGACACACTCGGTCGCGCTCTCGATGCTGCCCGAGATCGACCCGCGCGCCGCGCTGCCGCCGATGACGGCCTATTATCTGATGAAATGCGGCGCCACCGCGCTCGTGCCGTACTACCGCCCCGGCGATCCCGCGGTCGCGGATGCGATCAAGGGCCTGGCGGGGAAATATTCATCGGTGCTGCTCGCCAATCACGGCCCGGTCGTTGCCGGCGACACGCTGGAAGCCGCGGTGTTCGCGACGGAGGAGCTGGAGGAGACGGCGAAGCTCTATCTGCTGCTGCGGGGGATGAACCCGCGCTATCTGTCACCGGAACAGGTGGCGGATCTGGTGAAGGTGTTTGGGGTGACGTTGCCGGAGCATGGGAACGGGCATTGAACCACACCCACCGCCGTCATCCTTCGAGGCGCGCAAGAGCGCGCACCTCAGGATGACGGCGGAGAGTGCGGCGACGGCGTCAACGCCTACAGCCCCAGATACGCCTTCCTCACGTCGGGATTGCCCCTGATCTCGGCCGCGGGCCCCTGCATCAGCACGCGGCCGGTTTGCAGGATGTAGGCGCGGTCGGCGATCTCCAGGCACTCGGCCATGCGCTGCTCGACGATCAGAACGGTCATGCCGGCATCGCGGATGCGCTTCACCGCCTGGAAAATCTCGTCGACAAGCTTTGGCATGATGCCCTGCGAGGGCTCGTCCAGCATCAACAGACGCGGGCGCGTCATCAACGCGCGGCCGATCGCAAGCATCTGCTGCTCGCCGCCGCTTAGCGTTTCGGCGCGCTGCTCCAGGCGCTCGGCCAGGCGGGGAAACAGCTGGAAGACGAGATCGAGCGGCCCCTCGCGGTTCGCGTCACCGCGGTAGAGATAGCTGCCGAGACGCAGATTGTCGCGCACCGACAGGCGCGGGAACAGGCGGCGATTCTCCGGCACATAGGCAATGCCGGTCGCCGTGATGTGGTGCTGCGCCATGCCGTCGAGGCGCTTGCCGTCGAACGTCACCGTGCCGGAACGCGGCCGCTCGGCGCCGGCGATGGATTTGAGCAGCGTCGATTTGCCCGCGCCGTTGGCGCCGGCGACGCAGACGATCTCGCCCTTCTGGACCTCGATCGAGATCGCGGAGATCGCGACCAGGCCCTGATAGGCGGTCGTGACTTCACGCACGCTGAGCATGACGATCTCCCAGATATGCGCTGATCACCTTGGGATCGCGAACGACATCGGCGGGCTTGCCCTCGACCAGCACCTTGCCGAGATCGAGCACGATGGCGCGATCGACCAAGGGCATCACGATCTCCATGACGTGCTCGACCATCAACACGGTGATGCCGGCATCGCGCACCTTGCGCACCAAGGCGACACCGGTCTGCGCTTCGGTCGGCGTCAGGCCGGTGAGGACTTCGTCGAGCAGCAGCAGTTTCGGTTCGGTCGCGAGCGCACGGGCAACTTCAAGACGGCGCTTCTCGGCGGGCACGAGGTCGCTGGCAAGCACGTCGGCGCGCGCGGCAAGGCCGGTGAACTCCAAGACCTCGTGCGCCTTGCGACGGGCCTCGCGCATCACGGTGTTGCGCACCAGCGCGCCAACGATGACATTGTCGATCACCGTCATGGTCTCAAAACTCTTGACGACCTGGAAGGTGCGGCCGACGCCGCGCTGGCAGCGTTCGGCCGCCGGCATGTGGGTGACGTCCTCGCCGTCGAAGAGAATCGAGCCTTGCGTCGGCGGCAGAACGCCGGCGATGAGATTGAACAGCGTCGACTTGCCGGCGCCGTTGGGGCCGATCAGGCCGACGATCTCGCCGCGGCCGACCGAGATCGAGACGTCGCTGTTGGCGACGAGGCCGCCGAACCGCTGCCAGACGCCGCGGGTTTCAAGAAGCGCGGTCATCTTGCGGCCCCCGTCTTCTTCCGGCGTGAAAACAGGCTGAGCAGTCCCCGCGGCAAGGCCAGCGAGATCAGGACGATCAGCGTACCGTAGACGATGAGGTCGACGCCGCGCCCGGAGCCGCCGAACTTGAAGCGGGTCAGCTCCGTCAGCGGGATCAGGATGGCGGCCCCTAGCACCGGCCCCCACAGGGTGCCGATGCCGCCGAGCACGGCGGGCAGCGCCATCAAGAGCGAGAACTGGAAGCCCATGACGCTTTCAGGATCGATGTAGGAGACGAACTGGGCATAGAAGCTGCCACCCACCGCGACCAGGAAGGCGGAGACGGCGGCCGCGCCCATCTTGGAATTGAACACGTCGACACCGAGGCTCTCGGCCGCGTCCGGATTGTCCTTCACCGCACGCCACCAGAATCCCCATTTGGAGTTCTCCAGCCACCAGGTGACGAACCAGGCGAGGCAGCACAGCGCCAGCGCGAAATAGAAGTATGGCAGCTTGGTGCGCAGGAACTGGAATTTCAGCCAGCTGTCGCCGCGGATTGGAATGGTGATGCCCATCGCGGCGCCGGCCCATTCCCAGTTGTGGAACAGAAGCAAGCCGATCTCGGCGATGACGATGGTGGCGATCACGAAGTAATGGCCGCGCAGGCGGAAGAAGGGATAACCGAGCCCCATCGCGATCAGCGCCGACACGACGCCGCCCGCCAGCATGCCGAACCAGGGCAGCACGCCGAACTTCGTGAACAGCAGCTCGGTGGTGTAGGCGCCCAGGCCGAAATACAGCGCGTGCCCGAGCGAGATCTGCCCGCAATAGCCGGACAGGATGTTCCAGCTCTGCGACAGGCCCGCATACATCAGCGTCAGGATCAGGATGTTCTGGACGACGACGTCCTTCACGAACAATGGCGTCGCTGCGGCAATCGCGGCGAGCACCGCGGCGATGATGAGGTCGCGGCGGCGCCGCGCTGCAAAATCCTTGTCCATCAGATCGATCCGAACAGGCCGCGCGGCCGGATGAAGACGACCAGCAGATAGACCGCGTAGATGCCGACCGATTTCAGCGACGGCGGCAGCACCAGCGCGGTGGTCGCTTCGACGAGGCCGACGATGATGCCCCCGGCAAAGGCGCCGAACACGCTGCCGAAGCCGCCGAGCGCCACCGTGACATAGGCGATCAGCGCAAAGGACGCGCCGACATCGGGATAGATATAGAAGAAGCTCGCCATGATCGCGCCGGCGAGACCGACCAGCGCGGCACCAAGGCCCCAGCCGAACGCGAACACGCGGTTCTTGTCGATGCCGACCAGCGCGACCGCACCGGGATCTTCGCGGGTGGCTTCCAGCGCGCGGCCGAAATCGGTGCGATGGATGAAGAAGTAGAGGCCGGCAAAGGCGAGGATCGAGACCAGCGCACCGACCAGCTGCGGCTCCGGCAGGAAGATGCCGGCGACCGAGATGGTTTTGCCACCGAGCCAGGATTGCGGAATGCTGCGATAATCAGGCGTGAAGAAGAACTGCGCCAGGCCCCGCATCACGATGGCAAGGCCGAAGGTGGTGAAGATCTGCACCATGCCGGCATTGGCCTTGGCCCGCATGGCAAAACGTACAATGAGCAAGTAGACCACCGCTCCGAAGATAAAGAGCGCCGCGGCGACCAACGGCGCCGAAAGCAAGGGGTCGATCGCGAAGAACGCGAACAGGAAGAAGGACAGGTACATCGCGATCATCAGGAACTCGCCATGAGCGAAGTTCGTGACGTCCATCAGGCCGAAGATCAGCGCGAGGCCGACCGCGATCAGTCCGTACAACAGCCCCATGAGGAGGCCGCTCGCGAGACTCTGGATAATGGCTTGCGCTGTCAAAAGTCCGTCCCCCGAAATAGATCCTCATCCCGAGGAGCGCGCTCAGGCGCGCGTCTCGAAGGATGGCCAGCCCTCGTCCTTCGAGACGCGGACTACGCCCGCTCCTCGGGATGAGGGCGGGAGCTGCATCTGAGCTCCCGCGTCCCAGTCTTACTTCATCGGCCAGACCGCCTCGGCGATCGCGGCCTGCGGCGGGAAGATGGTGACGAACTTGCCGCCGATATATTGCAGCAGCACCGGGTCGGCGTCGTTGTTCTGGCCCATCTCGTCGAACTTGACGCGCTTCCAGGGCATGATGGTCTGCTCGCCCGGGATGTCGGTCGCGGCCAGCGCATCGCGGATCTTCTCGCCGTCGGTCGACTTGGCGCGGCTGATGGCGTCGGCGAGGATGATCAGGCCCATGAACTGGCGCGAGGTGAGGTCGTTGAAGTCCTTGCCCGACCGCGTCTTGAACATCTCGTTGATCTTGCCGACCATCGGGCGCTTCTGCGCGAGGTCGAGCGAGAACGTGCCGCGCGAGATCACGCCTTCGAGCTTGTCGCCGACGGCATCATAGAGCGCCTTCTCGGAGAAGCCGGCGTCCTGCGCCACGATCGCATTCGGCTTGTAGCCGAGCTCGGCCATGGTCTTGACCAAGAGGATGCCGTCGGTGGTGTAGCTCGAGGGCATCAGCACGTCGGCATTCGCGGACTTGAGCTGCTGCACCTCGGCCGAGAGCGAGGGCGAGTTGGCGCGATACTTGATGTCGGTGACGATCTTGTAGGCGCGCTCGCCGGCGATCTTGGCCTGGGCGTTGCCGGAATCGGTGCCGAAAATGGTGTCCTCGTGGAACAGCGACAGCGTCTCGATCTTGGTGCCCTTCTTCTTCATGGCGTCGAAGAAGTCGAACATGGCGGCCGAATACATCTCGTCATGCGGCGCGGCGCGGAAATAATACTTCAGGCCGCGGCGATGCAGGCTCGGCGAGGAATTGTCGGCGGAGACGAACGGGACCTGGTAGCGCTCGCAGATCTGGCTGACGGTGACGGCGACGGCGCTCTGATAGGTCCCGATGATGGCTGAGACCTTCTCCTGCGTGATCAGGCGCTCGGCTTCGGCGCGGCCCTTCTGCGGATCGGCCTGGTGATCGGCGAACACGAGGCGGACCTTGGCGCCGCCGAGGCCCGGCAGGCCCTCGCCCTTCGCCAGCGGCAGGTCGAAATCGGTGTCCTTGTTGATGACCTCGAGCGCGGTCTCATAGGCCTTCTGCGCATCGACGCCCTGCTGCGCGCTGCCGCCGGAGAACGGATAGATGACGCCGATCACGACTTCGGAAGTCTGTGCGCGCGCCGCCAGCGGCACCAGTGCGGCAGTCGCGGTGGCTCCCAACAACACGTCGCGGCGAGTGATCGTCATGGCAAAGTCCCCTGTACTGAATTTCGGCTGATCGAATGAAGCGATTGATGGATGCAGTAAAGCCCTAACATGCAGCATACGCTGCCCATTAAATCACGGCCATGGTCCTGTTCTTGAGATCCGTCACCAGCATCAGGCCGGGCGAATGCGTGATCGCGAACGGGAGCTTGGCGGCGTTGATGACGGATTGCGGCGTCACGCCGCAGGCCCAGAACACCGGAATCTCGTCGTCGGCGACCGGCACCGGATCGCCGTAGTCCGGCTTGGCGATGTCCTTGATGCCGATCAGATGCGGATGGCCGAGATGGACGGGCGCGCCGTGCACGGCGGGATAGCGCGAGGTGATCTGCACCGCGCGGATCGCATCCGAAGGCTTGAACGGACGCATCGACACCACCATGGGGCCGGCGAACGGACCGGCCTCGCCGCAGGCGATGTTGGTACGATACATCGGCACGCGCACATTGCGCTCGATGTGCCGGATCGGCATGCCCTCGTCGAGCAAGGCTTCTTCGAACGAGAAGGAGCAGCCGAGCACGAAGGTCACGAGATCGTCGCGCCAATGCTTCGTCACATCGGTCGGCTCGTCGACGACCTCGCCGTCGCGCCAGACGCGGTAGCGCGGCACGTCGGTGCGGATGTCGAGATCGGCGCCGAGCGAAGGGATGTGCGGACTGCCGACATCGGACATGCCGATGATCGGGCACGGCTTCGGATTGAGCTGGCAGAAGCGATGAAAGGCGCTGGCATATTCCGCCGGCAGGATCGCCAGATTGCCCTGGACGAAGCCGGGGGCGACGCCTGCGGTGGAGGCGACCAGCCCTTGCCGGTAGGCAAGCCGCGCCTTGCGGCTCGGAAGGGCGTCGGGCGTTTCAGTTTGCTGCACTGCCACCAAAACAGTCATGTACTCGACCTGCCTATAAACTCGACAAAGACAGCCAACACCAAGCGTGCTATAAAGTCTAATCGTCCTTTCTAATCGATATCGATAAATCTATTTTATCGGCAAGGAAAATCCTTTCAATGCTGGACTTCAGGTCGATCGAGACTTTTCTCTGGGTCGTAAAGCTCGGCAGCTTCCGCGGCGCCGCAGCACGGCTCAATACGACCCAGCCGGCGATCTCCCAGCGCATCGCCCAGCTCGAGCGCGAGATGGGCGTCAAGCTGCTCAACCGCGACCACCGCGTCGCCTCGCCGACGCCGAGCGGCCGGCAGATGATGGTCTATGCGGAGAAGCTGATCGGCCTGCGCGCTCAGATGATGGCGGAGATCGGCGACCGCTCGGCGATGCGCGGCGTGATGCGGCTCGGCGTCGCCGAGACCATCGTCCACACCTGGCTGCCGCGCCTCGTGAAGAGCGTGAACCAGGTCTATCCGAACCTGTCGCTCGAGATCGAGGTCGACATCACGCCCAACCTCACCGCGCGCCTGCTCGCGCAGGAGATCGAGCTTGCCTTCGTGGTCGGACCGTTGTCGGCGTCCGGCGTGCATAATCGCGTGCTCGCAGATTACCCGATCGGCTTCCTCGCAAGCCCTTCGCTCGGCCTTGGCAAAGGCCGGGTGACACCGGCGGAGCTTGCGCGGTTTCCGATCATCACCTTCCCGCGCAAGACCAAGCCTTACGAGGTCGTGCGCGAGGTATTCGACCGGCCGGAGCTGCCGCCGATCCGGCTGCACGCGTCCGCATCGCTCGCGACCGTTATCCACATGGCGGTCGAGGGCCTCGGCGTCGCCGTGATCCCCGACGCGATCGTCGAGAACGAACTCGCCGACGGGCGGTTACAGCTGCTCGACACCGATCTCGCGATCGCACCGCTGACGTTCACCGCAAGCTGGCTCGCCTCGCCCGACGTCGTCGCCGTGGAGCGCGTCGCCGAGCTTGCACGGCAGATTGCGCAGAGCAGCCTCGCAGTTGACGCGCCCGCGCTGGCGCGTCATTGAAAAAGGCGCCGGACAACCTTCAACGTCATTCCGGGGCGATGCGACAGCATCGAACCCGGAATCTCGAGATTCCGGGTTCGGCTCTTCGAGCCGCCCCGGAATGACAACTGAGAGACTGACCGCATGAGCCGAGCCGCCACCAATCTGCAAATCGATTCCGCCCGCCTCTGGGGCTCCATCCACGAGACCGCGCAATTCGGCGCGACGGCCAAAGGCGGTGTGCGGCGGCTAACGCTCAGCAGCGAAGACAAGCAGGTGCGCGACTGGTTCCGCAAGGCCTGCGAGGACGCTGGTCTCGAAGTGCACACCGACGCACTCGGCTCACAATTCGGCCTGCGCAAGGGCCGCGACATGTCGAAGCCGCCTGTCGGCATCGGCTCGCATCTCGACACCCAGCCGACCGGCGGCAAGTATGACGGCATTCTGGGCACGCTCGGCGCGCTGGAGGTGATCCGCACGCTGAACGATGCCGGAATCGAGACCGAAGCGCCGATCTGCGTCGTGAACTGGACCAACGAGGAAGGCTCGCGCTTCGCACCCGCGATGATGGCTTCCGCCGCCTATGTCGGCGACTTCACCACCGACGACATTTTGTCGCGCAAGGACGCCGAGGGCACGACCGTCGGCCAGGCGCTGGACAGCATCGGCTATCGCGGCGACAAGCCGGTCGGCTTCCAGAAGCTCGGCTGCTTCGTCGAATTGCACATCGAGCAGGGCCCGATTTTGGAGGCCGAGGGCAAGACCATCGGCGTGGTCGATTCCGGCCAGGGCGTGCTGTGGTACGACGGCAAGATTTCCGGCTTCGAGAGCCATGCCGGATCGACCCCGATGCCGCTGCGGCGCGACGCGCTGGCGACGCTGTCAGAGATCGTGCTGGCGATGGAGTCCATCGCCAGGAAGCTCGGACCGAACGCGGTCGGCACCATCGGCGAAGCCGTGATCGCAAATCCCTCGCGCAACGTGATTCCCGGCGAGATCGCCTTCACCATGGATTGCCGCAGCGCGGACGGCGCCATCATGGACGCGCTCGATCGCGATCTGCGCGCCGCAATTGCCGAGATCGCCGCGCGCCGCAAGGTCGAAGTCAAGATCGACCTGGTCTGGCGCAAGCCGCCGACGCATTTCGATCCCAAGCTGATCTCGGCGGTCGAGAACGCGGCAAAGACGCTCGGCTATTCCTCGCGCCGCATCACCTCCGGCGCCGGCCACGACGCCTGCAACCTCAACACGATCATGCCGGCGGCGATGGTGTTCGTGCCCTGCAAGGACGGCATCAGCCACAACGAGCTGGAGGATGCGACGCAGCCGGACTGCACCGCCGGCACCAACGTTCTCATGCATACCGTGCTGGCGATCGCCGGCGTCGCGTCCTGACCGGAGAGAGCCATGCGCGGAGTTTTCGTCGACGCCAATGAAGCGCTAGCCGTGATCATGGAACGGCTGGAGAAGCCCGGGGATCCCAAGGTGCGGATCCACCGGGATCCCGACATCAAGCCCGAGCAATATCCTGAGATCCTCGATGGCGCCGAGATCGCCATCGTCGATCACACCGCGCTGCCGACCGAGGTGGCGAAGAAGTGCGCGGGGCTGAAGCACGTCGTGTTCCTCGGCACCGGCGCGCGCAGCTACATGAACCCTGAGGAGCTGGCAGAACTCGGCATCTCCGTGCATCTGATCAAGGGCTATGGTGATACCGCGGTCGCCGAATCCGCAATCGCGCTGATGTGGGCGTCGGCCCGCGGCATCGCGATGATGGACCGCGAGATGCGCGTCGGCAACTGGCTGCGCGAAGACGGCATGCAGCTCACCGGCAAGACGCTCGGCCTGATCGGTTTCGGCGGCATCGCCGCCGAGGTCGCGCGCATTGCGTCCGGCAGCGGCATGAAGGTGATCGCCTGGAATCGCTCGCCGAAGAGCCATCCGGGCGTGGAATTCACCGATCTCGACAGCGTGCTGGCAAGGAGCGACGTCGTGTCGCTGCACCTGCTGCTCAACGACGAGACGCGCGGCATGATCACGCGCGAGAAGATCGCAAAAATGAAGCGTGGTGTCATCCTCATCAACACCGCCCGCGCCGCTGTCGTCGACGAGGCCGCCATGATCGATGCGCTGAAGTCGGGCCACATCCGCCATGCCGGCCTCGACGTCTTCAACATCGAGCCGCTGCCCGGCGATCATCCGCTCACAAAACTGCCGAACGTGACGCTGTCGGCGCATTCGGCGTTCCGTACGCCGGAGGCGAGCGAGAACCTGATTGGCGCGGCGTGGGAGCACTGCCGCCGGATCGTGAATTCGTAGGGTGGGTTAGCCCTGCAGTACGCGAAGCGCGTCTGCAGGGCCTAACCCACCTCTGTCTATTCCGCGGAGACAGAAGAGGCGGGTTATGGCTTCGCCTAACCCACCCTACGTCCTCCCCCGCCAAATCGTGAAGGGATAAGAGCAATAACAATGGCCGACTATCGCACCATCAAGGCAGAGCCGCTCACCAACGCCATTCGTGCCATCGTCAAGGCGGGCGGGTCTTCGGACCGCGAAGCCGAGCTCGTGGCCACCAATCTGGTCGAGGCCAACCTCAAGGGCCATGACTCCCACGGCGTCGGCATGATCCCGCGCTATGTCCAAAGCGTCACCAATGGCGGCCTCGCCGTCAACGCGCACGTCAAGATCGTGCTCGACACCGGTCCGCTCCTCACCCTCGACGGCCTCACCGGCTACGGCCAGGTGATCGGTCATGAAGCGATGGAGCTGGCAGCCGAACGCGCTAAGCGAAACGGGGTGTGCCTCGTCGGCCTCTCCAATTCGCATCACATCGGTCGCATCGGCCACTGGGCTGAGCAGTGCATCGACCACGGACTGGTCTCGATCCACTTCGTCAACGTCATTTCCCGCCCGATCGTGGCGCCCTGGGGCGGCAGCGATGCGCGCCACGGCACCAACCCGTTCTGCGTCGGCATCCCGCGCCCCGGCAAGGACCCGATCGTGCTCGACTTCGCCACCAGCAGGATCGCACAAGGCAAGACCCGCGTCGCCCACAACAAGGGCGTCGCGCTCGAGCCAGGCACCATCATCGACAATGAAGGCAAGCCCACCACCAACCCGCGCTACACCGTGATCCCGCCGCACGGCGCCATCCTCCCCTTCGGCGAGCACAAGGGCTCCGGCCTCGCGCTGGTCTGCGAAATCCTCGGCGGCGCGCTCTCCGGCGGGCAGGTGGTCAAGGGCCCCTCCGACGGCAAGTACAACGTCCTCAACGGCATGCTCTCGATCGTCATCGATCCCGGCAAGCTCGGCACCGGCGAAAACCTCGCGCGCGAAGTCGAGAGTTTTGTTGCCTGGCAAACCGGCTCGCCGCCTGCCCCCGGCGTCGACAAGGTCAGAATCGCCGGCGAGCCCGAGCGCGAGACCAAGAAGAAGCGCCTTGCCGAAGGCATTCCGGTCGATCCGACAACCTGGCAGGAGATCATCGAGGCCGGGAAGAAGTTCGGGCTGGATCAGACGGCGATCGAGGACATCGCTGGCTGATCGAGAACGAAATAGAAATCGTAGGGTGGGTTAGCCGCAGGCGTAACCCACCACCTTCTTCGCCGAGAGGTGGGTTACGCCAAGCAGATGCGCTTTGCGCATCTGCAGGGCTAACCCGCCCTGCGCATTGTCCGTCAATCCACCATATCCGCGACGGCCTTGCCGCAGGCCGTGGTGTCGGCGTTGCCGCCGAGGTCCTTGGTGCGGAGCGTGCGTTCGGCCAGCGTGCGCTCGATCGCCTCGACGATCGATTGGCCGGCTTCCTTCTCGCCGAGATGCTCGAGCATCATGGCGCCCGACCAGATCGCACCGATCGGGTTGGCGATGCCTTGGCCGGCGATATCAGGCGCCGAGCCGTGCACCGGCTCGAACACCGAGGGGAAATCGCCCTCGGGGTTGATGTTGCCTGACGGCGCGATGCCGATCGTGCCGGTGCAGGCCGGACCGAGGTCGGAGAGGATATCGCCGAACAAATTGGAGCCGACCACGACGTCGAACCAATCCGGATGCAGCACGAAGTTCGCGGTGAGAATGTCGATGTGGTACTTGTCCCACTTCACCCCCGGAAACTTCTTGGCCATCGCCTCCACGCGCTCGTCCCAATAGGGCATGGTGATGGAGATGCCGTTGGACTTGGTCGCCGAGGTCAAATGCTTCTTCGGCCGCGACTGCGCGAGCTCGAAGGCGAACTTCAGGATGCGGTCGACGCCGGTGCGGGTCATCACCGTCTGCTGGGTCACGAACTCGCGGTCGGTGTCGGGGAACATGCGGCCACCGACGGAGGAATATTCACCTTCGGTGTTCTCGCGCACCACCCAGAAATCGATATCGCCGGGCTTGCGGCCCGCCAGCGGCGACGGCACGCCGGGCATCAGCCGCACCGGGCGCAGGTTCACATACTGGTCGAACTCCCTGCGGAATTTGATCAGCGAGCCCCACAGCGAGACGTGGTCCGGAATCTTGGCCGGCCAGCCGACCGCACCGAAATAGATCGCATCGTGCTTGCCGATCTTGTCCTTCCAGTCATCGGGCATCATCTGGCCGTGCTTCTCGTAATAGTCCCACGACGAGAAGTCGAAATGGTCGAAATGCAGGGAGACCCCGTGCTTCTTCGCCGCCGATTCCAGGACGCGCAGGCCCTCGGGCATCACTTCCTTGCCGATGCCGTCACCGGGAATGACCGCGATCCGGTATTGTTTCTTGCTCATCGAGAACGTCCTTGGTTGGTCCGGCAGCCGCCGCCTTTTGACCGCACTGCAATGGACCAAACGCAGCGGCAGCGCAACGCTGCACTGCAATGTTGACCATGGCGCGGCCAAGCGCCTACTGATTTTATCCTGTTCCTATCCTGCGAGTAACCTCATGGATCTGCATCTGCGTGGCAAGCGCGTCCTGATCACGGGCGCGTCGAAGGGCATTGGCGCCGCAGCCGCCGAAGCGTTTGCCGAGGAAGGCGCACACCTCCTGCTCGCCGCCCGCGACGGCGACCAGCTCAAGGCGCTGGCCGAGCGCCTGCGCTCCGCCCACCAGATCGATGCCGCAACGAGCATCGTCGATCTTCGCAAGGCTGAGGATCTGGCGCGGCTCGCGAAGGAAGCGGCCGACATCGACGTGCTCGTCAACAATGCGGGCGACATCCCCGGCGGCTCGATCGACAAGATCGACGAGGCGACCTGGCGTCACGCCTGGGAATTGAAAGTGTTCGGCTATATCAACCTGACGCGGCAGATCTACGCGCAGATGAAGGCGAAGGGCGGCGGCGTCATCGTCAACGATATCGGCGCGGCCGGCGAAAAATTCGACGCCAACTACATCTGCGGCAGCGCCGGCAATGCCGCGCTGATGGCCTTCACCCGCGCGCTCGGGGGAAAAAGTCTCGCCGACAACATCCGCGTGGTCGGCATCAATCCCGGCCCCGTCGGCACCGATCGCCACGTCACCCTGCTGAAGACGCGGGCCAAGCACCAGTTCGGCGACGAGAACCGCTACAAGGAATTCCAGAAGAGCCTGCCGCTCGGCCGTCCCGCGCATGCGCGCGAGATCGGCGACCTCATGGCGTTCCTGGCGTCGGACCGCGCCGGGTATACGTCGGGTGTGATCTACACGGTCGACGGCGGCATCAGCGCTGGATGGGGTTAACTGACCTCGGGGACCGTCGTTCCGGGGCGATGCAAAGCATCGAACTATGGTGCGCGATTGCGCACCTGAGAACCTCGAGATTCCGGGTTCGCCCTTCGGGCGCACCGGAATGACAATCTAGAGCTAGGAGTACAATAATTGTCTCAAGACCTGATCCGTGAAACCGCCTGCGCCGTCGTCGACAAGCTGCGGTCCGGCGATGTCTCGCCGCTCGAACTGCTGGATGTCGTGGAGAAGCGCATCACTGAAGTCGACGGCAAGGTGAACGCGCTGCCGATCCTGTGTTTCCAGCGCGCGCGGGACAGCGCCAAGGCCTTGATGCGGAAACCCGCCGGCGCGCGGGGGCTGCTCGCGGGCCTGCCGGTGCCGATCAAGGATCTGACCGACGTTGCGGGCGTACTGAACACGCAGGGCTCGCCGATCTTCAAGGACAATATCCCTGCCAAGTCCGACCTCATGGTCGAGAACCTCGAGGCCAACGGGGCGGTCGTCTACGCCAAATCCAACACGCCGGAATTCGGCGCCGGCGCCAACACCTTCAACGAGGTGTTCGGCGCGACCCTCAATCCCTGGGATACTTCAAAATCCGCGGCGGGCTCTTCCGGCGGCGCGGCCGTGGCGCTGGCCACCGGCATGGCCTGGCTGGCGCAGGGCTCCGACATGGGCGGCAGCTTGCGCAGCCCCGCGGCTTTCTGCGGCGTCGTCGGCATGCGCCCGAGCATCGGCCGCGTCGCGCATACCCCCAAATCCGGCATCGATCGCAATCTCGGCGTGGTCGGCCCGATGGCGCGCAACGTCGAGGATCTCGCGCTGCTGCTGGATGCGATGAGCGGCGACTACGCGGACGATCCGCTGTCGCTGCCGGCGCCCACGACCTCATTCCTGTCGGCGGCTCAGTCCGGCAAGAAGCCGAAGCGCATCGCCTATTCGCCCGATCTCGGCATCACGCCCGTCGATCCCGAGGTGAAGGCGATCACGCGCAAGGCGGCGGAACGCTTTGCCGAGGCCGGCGCCATCGTCGAGGAGGCGCATCCGGACTGGCGCGAGGCGCACGAATGCTTCCACGTGCTGCGCGCCTTCGATTTCGCGATCACCAAGGCCAATCTGCTGCGCACCAAGCGCGACCTGCTCAAGCCCGAGGTGATCTGGAACATCGAGGAAGGCCTCAAGCTCACGGTCGAGCAGCTCGAACGAGCCGAGGCCCAGCGCGTCGGCATGACTGCGCGGGCGGTCGAATTCTTCAAGAGCTACGATCTGTTGCTGACGCCGACCACGATCGTGCCGCCCTTCCCGATCGAACACCGCTATGTCGCCGAATGCGCCGGCAAGAGGTTCGACAATTACGTCGAGTGGCTCGGCATCGTCTACGCCATCACGCTCGCCTGCTGCCCCTCGCTGTCGTTGCCGTGCGGCTTCACGGCGTCCGGCCTGCCGGTCGGCGTGCAGGTCGTCGGCGCACCAAGGGGCGATGCGCAGGTGCTCGCCGGCGCGAAGGTGCTGGAGGATATTCTGGGCCTGCGCGGCACGACGCCGATCGATCCGAAGGTGAAGAAGTAATCTCACTCTCGTGCCCCGGACGCAACGCAGCGCCTCCTCGGCGGTACGCTGCTGAGCCGGGGCCCATCCTTCCACGACTTCCCGTGCATCTTCTGGGTCCCGGCTCTGCGGCACAGCGCTGATGCGCTGCGCCTTGTCCGGGACACGAGATCCTCACGTTCGACTCGTCGCCTCGAGGCTGCGGCTGTAGCGCGACATCGCGAAGCAGAAGATGAAATAGATCGCCGCGACGAAGATATAGACCTCGACCGAAAACTGCTGCCAGGCGGGATCGATGATCGCCGTCTTCGCCGTCGTCAGCAGATCGAAGATGCCGATGATCAGGACGAGGCTGGTGTCCTTGAAGAAAGCGATGAAGGTGTTGACCAGCGGCGGAATGACATGGCGGATAGCCTGCGGCAGGATGATCAGCCGGTTCTTGCGCCAATAGGACAGCCCCAGCGCATCGGCAGCCTCGTATTGCCCGCGCGGCACGGCCTGAAGGCCGCCGCGGATGACTTCGGCGAGATAGGCACCCGCAAACAGGATGATCGCGATCTGTGCGCGGAGCAGCTTGTCGATATTGAATCCACTGGGCATGAACAGCGGAAACATCACGCTTGCCATGAACAGCAGGCTCACCAGCGGCACGCCGCGGATCAGCTCGACATAGAGCACGCTGAGCGAGCGGATCGCCGGCAGCTTCGAACGCCGGCCGAGCGCGACGAGAATGCCGAGCGGAAACCCGAATGCAAGGCCAAACGTCGCCAGGATCAGCGTGACCGGGAGGCCGCCCCAACGATCCTGCGAAACGAAGGAAAGGCCGAGCACGCCGCCCCACATCAGCACGCTGATCAGCGCGAGCGCTCCGATCCAGAGAAGGACCAGCTCGCGCCGCCACAAAGCGCGACGGGTGGAGAGGTAGAACAGCGCGATGAACAGCAATACCGACAGCGCCGGCCGCCACTGCTCGTCGAACGGATAGGTGCCGAACAGGATGAAGCGGTACTTTTCGGGAATGATCGCCCAGCAGGCGCCGAGGCCACGCACCGCGCGGCAGGCACTGGAATCGTTCGCCGGGGTCAGCCACACGGCATTGGCGATGCCCCACTGCACGAAACTGAAGATGCCCTTGGCGAGGATCGCCAGCAGCACGACGGTGAGGATACCGTTCGGGATCGACGAGAACAGATTGGTGCGCAGCCAGCGCAACGCCGGATTTCCCGTCTGCGGGCGGCGGGCGGCGCGCGGCACTTCCGGCATGTCGGCGATCGCGGTCATGTTCAGCGCTCCACCAGCGCGATGCGCGAATTGTACCAGTTCATGAAGAAGCTGATGGAAAGGCTGATGGTCAGGAACACCGCCATGATTAGCGCGATCGCCTCGATCGCCTGCCCGGTCTGGTTCAGCGTGGTGTTGGCGATCGAGACCACGTCCTGGTAGCCGATCGCGACCGCGAGCGAGGAATTCTTGGTCAGGTTGAGATACTGGCTCGTCATCGGCGGCACGATGACGCGCAGCGCCTGCGGCAGGATGATCTGTCGCAGCATGAAGCTGCGGCGCAGGCCAAGCGCGTTGGCGGCATCCCACTGTCCGCGCGGCACCGACTGGATGCCGCTGCGCACGATCTCGGCAATGAAGGCCGAGGTGTAGGTGACGAGCGCGATCAGCAGCGCAAAATATTCCGGGGCAAGCGTCAGCCCGCCGACGAAATTGAAGCCGCGCAGCTCCGGCCATTCGATCTTCCAGGACACGCGAAGCAGTACTGACACCAGCACGGGCAACGCGAGGATGAAGCTCACCGCAAAGGGCCATACCGGCCGCGGCTTACCGTCGCGCATCTGCTGCGCGATCAGCCATCGCCGGATGAGATAGACCACGGCAAGGCCGAACACCGCCGTGCCGAGCACCCAAAGCTGCGGCGGGCCAAGCGGAATGGCCGGCAGGATCAGGCCGCGATTTGACAGGAACACGCCCTCGATCGGCCGCCATGCCGCGCGCGCGGCCGGCAGCGCCTGCATCAGCACGTACCAGAACAGGAGCTGAAGCAGCAGCGGGATGTCGCGGAGCGTTTCGACATAGACGGCGGCGAGTCGTGACAGCAGCCAGTTGGCCGACAAGCGCGAGATGCCGATCAGCGTGCCCAGGATGGTCGCGAGCACGATGCCGATCACGGCGACGCGCAAGGTGTTGCCGACGCCGACGACGAAGGCCCAGAGATAGGTGTCCCTCGGATTATAGGCGAGCAGGCTGTCGGCGATCGGCATGCCGGCCTCGCGGCCGAGAAAGGCAAAGCCGGTGGTGATGCGGCGCGCCGAGAGGTTGGTGACGGTGTTGGACCAGAGAAACGCGATGACCGCGACCGCGATCCCGACCACCAGCACCTGCCACAACAGGCCCTGCAGCTCGCGGCGTCCCCATGCGCCGAACAGGCGGCGGCGCGGCGGTCTCCGAGCGTCCGTGGTCACAGCGCAAAAATCCTTCTTGAAGAGCGACGATTTCCGGCCGGCGCACGTCAACTGTTGCACCAATCTATAATTCGTGCAACAAATGTTTCATGGCCGAGCCCGCGAAATCCTCGCCGCTGAGCGAACTGCGCATTGCATTGCCATCGCTGCCGATGCGGCTGCAGGAAGTCGGGCGCTTCGTCGCCGCCAACGATTACGACGCCACCACCCGCTCGATGCGCGACCTCGCGGCCGAAGCCGGCGCCGATCCCGCCGCGTTCACGCGGCTCGCCAAGGCGATCGGCTATTCCGGCTGGGACGAATTGCGCGCGGCGCTGACCGAGGCGCGGCGACCATCGCAGACTTCGCCCTTCTCCGGCCGCGCGAGAAGCCGCCGGCCCGGCCCGAATGCCGATGTCGCGCTGGTCACCGACAAGCTCGAGGCCGAGGCCGCCGGCCTTCCGCGCATTCCGGCGCAGCCGATTGCGGAGGCCGCGCGCTCCCTGCATGAGGCCAAGCGGATCTGGATCGCAGGCTATCGCAGCTGCCGCAGTGTCGCTGAGTTGCTGAACTACGAGCTGCGGCTGTTCCGCCCCGAGCAGGTGCAGCTCGTCGGCGTATCCGGTCCCGACGATCTCGATCTCGGCGCCTTCCGGCCCGGCGAGGCCGTCATCGTCATCGGCTTCCTGCCTTACACGCATGCGAGCGTTCGCGTCGCGCAAGCCGCTCATCACAGCGGCGCAACCCTGATTGCCATCGCGGACAGTCTCTCTGCGCCGATGGCCGAGGGCGCTGACCACGTGCTGCTGTTCGAGGCGGCCTCCTCTCCCGGTTTCTTCCCGAGTCTCACCGGCGCCATCGCGATCGCGCAGTCGCTCGCTGCGGTGACGTTCTCGCTCGGTGGCGTGGCCGCGAAGAAGCGCCTGGAGACTACCGAGACGCGGCTCACTGCTGCCTCCATCTACGTCTCAGAGAAAGGTTGACCCATGGCCGCTCGCACCAGCCGCGTGCTGCACCGCTCGCTCCGCGAGACGCCGCCCAAGGCGATCGGCGGCGAAGGCGTCTATCTCTTCGCCGAGGATGGGCGCCGCTTGATCGACGCCTCCGGCGGCGCGGCCGTCTCCTGCCTCGGCCATCAGCATCCACGCGTGATCGCGGCGATGGCAAAGCAGGCCTCGACGCTGGCCTATGCGCATACTGCTTTCTTCTCGTCCGAGCCGGCCGAGGCGCTCGCCGAGACGCTGGTCGGCCACGAGCCCGGTGGTCTCGCTTACGCCTACTTCGTCAGCGGCGGGTCCGAGGCGATCGAAGCCAGCATCAAGCTCGCGCGGCAGTATTTCATCGAGCGCGGTGAGCCGCAGCGACAACATTTCATCGCACGGCGACAGAGCTACCACGGCAACACGCTGGGCGCCCTTGCGGCCGGCGGCAATGCCTGGCGCCGCGCGCCCTATGCGCCGCTGCTCTCGGCCGCCTTCAGTCATGTGACGCCGGCGTTTGCCTATCACGAGAAGCGCGACGGTGAATCCGATGCGCAGTTCGTGGCGCGCCTGGCGGCGGAGCTCGAAGCGGAATTTCAGCGGCTCGGTCCCAACACGGTCGCGGCGTTCCTCGCCGAGCCCGTCGTCGGCGCCACCGCCGGCGCGGTGACGGCACCGGACGGCTACTTCAGGGCGGTGCGTGAGATCTGCGACCGGCACGGCGCGCTGCTCGTCCTCGACGAAGTCATGTGCGGCATGGGCCGCACCGGCACCACGCATGCCTGGGAGCAGGAAGGCGTCGCGCCCGACATCCAGGCGATCGCCAAGGGCCTCGGTGGCGGCTACCAGCCGATTGGGGCGATGCTCGCGAGCGGCAGGATCATCGACACCATCCGCGCGGGCTCAGGTGCCTTTCAGCACGGCCACACCTATCTGGCACACCCCCTCGCCTGCGCCGCCGCACTGGCGGTGCAAGAGGTGATCCGCGAGGACGGCCTGCTCGAGCGCGTGAAGGAGCGCGGCAAGCAGCTCGAACAGCGCCTGACCGAGCGCTTCGGCAATCACCGCCATGTCGGCGATATCAGGGGCCGTGGCCTGTTCTGGGCGATCGAGCTCGTCGCCGATCGCGCCAGCCGCGCCTCGTTCAATCCCGCGCTCAAGCTCAATCAGAAGATCAAGGCGGAGGCCTTCGCTAACGGGCTCGGCTGCTATCCTGGCGGAGGCACCGTGGATGGCGTGCGCGGCGACCACGTGTTGCTGGCGCCGCCCTATATCGCCTCCGCAGAGGAGATCGACCTGATCGTCGACAAGCTCGGCACGGCCGTCGACAACGTGTTGCGTAGTGTCAATCACTGAGGGGAGTAGCATGATGAGGAAAGTGGTTATCGCAGCGAGCGTCCTCGCTGCATCGACGGTTGTCGCATCCGCCGCGACGCTCGATACGGTGAAGAGCCGTGGCACGCTGGTGTGCGGCGTCAGCGCCGGCTTTGCCGGCTTCTCCGCGCCCGACTCGCAAGGCAATTACAAAGGTCTCGACGTCGATTATTGCCGCGCGCTCGCTGCCGGCGTGCTCGGTGATGCCAGCAAGGTGCGCTACGTCTCGCTGACCGCGCAGAACCGCTTCACCGCCCTGCAATCGGGCGAGATCGACGTGCTCTACCGCAACTCGACGCAGACCTATCTGCGCGGTGTGACGCTCGGCCTGCGGCAGGGCCCGGTCAACTTCTACGACGGCCAGGGCTTTGTCGTGAAGAAGGACCTGGGCGTCAAGGACATCAAGGACCTCAAGGGCGCCACCGTCTGCGTGGCGCAAGGCACCACGCACGAGGTCACGCTCGGCGATTACGGCCGCGCCAACGGCATCGACTGGAAGCCGCTGGTATTCGACCGCGTCGACACCATGTACCAGACCTTCTTCGGCGGCCGCTGCGATGCCATGACCCAGGACGCCTCCGCACTCGCCGGCGCCGTGACCACCGCCACGCCGAACCCGGCCGACTACGTCGTGCTGCCGCAGACGATCAGCAAGGAGCCGCTCGGGCCCTTCACCCGCAATGGCGACGAGGTCTGGAGCGACATCGTCACCTGGCTGCACTACGGCCTGATCGAGGCCGAGGAACTCGGCGTGACGCAGGCCAATGTCGACGAGATGGCGAAGTCGCAGACGCCCGCGATCCAGCGCCTGCTGGGCGCCTCCGGCGACCTCGGCTCGCGGCTCGGGCTCGACAACAAATGGCTGGTCACCGCGATCAAGGTCACCGGCAATTACGGCGAGATCTACGAGCGCAATGTCGGCAAGGCGAGCCCGCTCAAGCTGGACCGCGGCCTCAATGGCCTCTGGAGCAAGGGCGGCTTGATGTACGCGGTGCCGTTCAAGTAGGGAGTTCACCTCTCCCCGCCTGCGGGGAGAGGTCGACCGCGCAGCGGTCGGGTGAGGGGGACTCTCCGCTAGTCCAACACTCATCGTCCCCGCGGAGACTCCCCCTCACCCCGACCCTCTCCCCGCAAGCGGGGCGAGGGAGACGAGACATCCCATGCGCATCGCCCTGATCCACGCCCTCAAGCATTCCATCGCCCCGATCGAAGCCGCGTTCGCCGAGGCCTGGCCGGAGGCGCGGCTGATGAACCTGCTCGACGACAGCCTGTCGGCGGATCTTGCCCGGGACGGTGCGCTCAACGATGCCATGACCGATCGCTTCCTCGCACTCGGCGATTATGCGGCGGCGACCGGGGCGAACGGGATCCTGTTCACCTGCTCGGCCTTCGGCCCCTGTATCGAGGCGGTCGCACGCGCGCATGCGCCGATGCCGGTGCTCAAGCCCAACGAAGCCATGATCGAGCGCGCGGCGACGATGGGCAGGCGCATCGGCCTGTTGTCCACTTTCCCCCCGACCCTTGTGTCGATGCCGCCGGAGTTTCCGGCCTCCGTCCAAATCGTGCCGAAGCTTGCCGAGGGCGCGCTGGCGGCGCTCGACCGCGGCGACCGCGCCACCCACGACCGGCTGATCGTCGAAGCGTCAAAGGACCTGCGAGATTGCGACGTCATCGCGCTGGCGCAGTTCAGCATCGCAGCAACGGCACCGCTGGTCTCGGAAGCGACTGGCCGTCCCGTCGTGACCACGCCTGACAGCGCGGTCGACAAGCTGATGAAGCTGCTGAAAGCGAAGGCTTAGGCACCTGTCGCTTTCCGACGCCGCACGTCCTTGATGGCAGCGGCGAGCGCGGCCTTCGTTTCGCTGACGAAATCCTCGACCAGTTCCTCGCGGGTGGCATGCGCGGCCTCGCCGGTGAACAGGCCCTGCTCGGCCAGCATCACCACGCCGTGCAACGCCGCCCAGATCTTGAGCGCCTGGCGCTCGCGCAAATAGCCGACGGCGGGCACTTCCAGGGCTTCGATCACGAGCGAAAAGGTCTCGCGCGTAGCCTCGTGCAGTTCGCTGCCCTTGGCGGCGCATGCCACCGTGCGGGACGCGAACATCAGGCGGTAGATGCCGTTCCGTCGCAATCCGAATTCGAGCATGGCCTGCGCCAGCCGCGACAGTTTAGATTGCTTTGACGGTTTCGCCATCGCCTCCCGAAAGATCGCGCTGAGCTGCCGGAATGCCTCCGCCGTCACTGCCGCGAGCAATGCCTCGCGATCGGCGAAATGCCGGTACGGCGCCGGCTGCGAGACGCCGAGCTGCTTCGCCAGCGCCTTGATGCTGATCGCCTCGGCACCGCCCTGCTCCGCCTCGCGCAATGCGGCCTTGATCAGAGCATCGCGAAGGTCGCCATGATGGTAGGTGTTCGCAGGCTTGCGGGCGAGTTGTGAGCGCATGGTGTGGGGAACCTATAAGTTTGCGCTTGACAGGGAAAGCCTGCCGCGAATGTAATAGCATATAACTTAAAGCCCACGGCAAATGCCGCGGATAAAATCGACATGAGGAACGCGCCGCCCTGCGGGCCCCGCGCATACGACCGAGGATGCCGCCATGACAGAGCGACTGAGGGTTCACGTGGATCCCGACAAATGCCAGGGCCACGCGCGCTGCAAGGCACTCGCGCCGGAACTTTTCGAGCTGGACGAATACGGCAACGCCCACGAAGCCGGCGACGGCACGGTCCCGCCGGGACTCGAGGACAAGGCGTGGCTTGCCAAATCCAACTGCCCGGAAATCGCGATCGATGTGATCGAGGAGTAGTGCGGCCTCTGCCGCCCCGCGTCCTTTCAGCGAACACGAGCCAAGGGATTCCCTGCCATGTCCGACGCCAGTCCGCCCGCCGCCCATCCGCCCGTCACCGACTGGGTCCATGATTTCGACCACACCGATCCGCAATGGACGGAGGATCCCTTCCCGATCTGGGACGAGCTGCGCGCAGCGAGCCCGGTTGTGCACACCGAGCGTTTCCTCGGCTGCTACATGCCGACGACCTATGAGGCGGTACGCGAGATCGCCAACGACACCGAGCATTTCTCCTCGCGCCGCATCATCGTGCGCGACGTCCGTCCCGAGGTGGCGAGGAACGCCGCACCGCCGATCACCTCAGATCCGCCCGTGCACAAGCCGGCCAAGCAGCTGCTGCTGCCGCCTTTCACGCCGGACGCGATGAAGAAGCTGGAACCGCGGATGCGCGCGATCTGCAACGAGCTGATCGACGGCTTCATCGCCGATGGCAAGGTCGACGCCGCCGCACGCTACGCCAAATATATCCCGGTTCGGGCCATCGCCCACATGCTCGGCATCCCCGAGAGCGACAGCGATGTCTTCATCAACTGGATCCACATGATCCTCGAGCTGGGCATCAAGGACGAGAGCAAGCTGCTGCAGGCCGTGCAGGAGATGAGCGCCTATTTCAGCGCGCATATCGAGGCGCGCAAGGACAAGCCGACCGACGATCTCATCTCCTACCTGATGAACGCCAAGGACAAGGAGGGCAACCCGCTCGAAGACTCGCACGTCCTGGGCTCGCTGCGCCTGCTCCTGATCGCCGGCATCGACACCACCTGGAGCGCGATCGGTTCCTCGCTCTGGCATCTTGCGAAGACGCCGGCCGACCGCGAGCGGCTGATCGCCGAGCCGGGACTGATCCCGACCGCAGTTGAGGAGCTGCTGCGCGCCTATTCTCCGGTGACGATGGCCCGCGAGGTGGTCAAGGAGACCACGATCTCGGGCTGCCCGGTCAAGGCGGGCAACATGGTGCTGCTGTCTTTCCCGGCCGCAAATCGCGACCCCAAGATGTTTCCGGACGCTGACAAAGTCGTGATCGACCGTCGCGAAAACCGGCACGCCGCCTTCGGCCTCGGCATTCACCGCTGCGTCGGTTCCAACCTGGCACGCATGGAGATGCAGGTTGCGCTGGAGGAATGGCTAAAACGCATTCCAGATTTCCGACTCGATCCGGCAGGCGCCGTGACCTGGTCACAGGGCACGGTGCGGGGCCCCCGCCAGTTGCCATTCTTGCTCGGAAAGGCGATGTAGGCCTTTCCAGACAACGGAGAGGCCGGGCATGACCGAACAAGCAATCGAGCCGGCCTCCGACTACATCGACATCGCCGACGCCAAGCGGCGGATCAAGGCGATCTTCATCGGCTCCATCGGCAATCTGGTCGAATGGTACGATTTCTACGCCTACACGGCGTTCGCGCTCTATTTCGCTCCCGCCTTCTTCCCCGGCAACGACCCCGTCGTCCAGCAATTGAACGTCGCGGTCGTCTTCGCGGCGACGTTCCTGATGCGGCCGCTGGGCGGCTGGTTCTTCGGCTATCTCGCCGACCATTTCGGACGACGCATCTCGCTCACGCTCTCTGTCGTCTTCATGTGCTTTGGTTCGCTGATCATCGCGCTGACGCCGACCTATGCCACGATCGGGTTCGCCGCGCCCGTCATCCTCGCGCTTGCACGCGTCATCGAGGGCCTGAGCCTCGGCGGCGAATATGGCGCCAGCGCCACCTATCTCAGCGAGGTCGCCGATCCCAAGCACCGCGGCTTCTATTCGAGCTTCCAATACGTCACCCTGATCGGCGGCCAGCTCACCGCGATCATCGTGCTGCTGCTCCTGCAAAAGGTCTTCCTCACCCCACAGGAGCTGAAGGACTGGGGGTGGCGTATCCCCTTCGCGATCGGCGCAGCGCTCGCGATCTTTGCCGCGGTGATGCGGCGCGGCCTGCACGAGACGGAGGCGTTCGAGGAAGCCAGGAAGGTGGTGAAGCCGACCGGCTCGATCACCAACCTGCTGCGTTATCCGCGCGAGCTGTTGCTGGTGGTCGGCCTCACCGCCGGTGGCACCGCAGCGTTCTACACCTTCACCACCTACATGCAGACCTTCGTCAAGCTTTCGGTCGGGCTGACCGAGGACCAGACCACTTTCGTGATCTTCGGCACCTTGGTCTTCGCGACCATTCTCCAGCCGATCTACGGCGCGATCTCCGACAAGATCGGGCGCAAGCCGCTGCTGATCTTCTTCGGTGTCGCCGGCACGCTCGCGACCGTACCGCTGTTGATGACGCTGAAGGAGACCAAGTCGCCCTTCGTCGCGTTCGTCCTGATCTGCTGTGCCTGGCTGTTCGTCGCCGGTTACACCTCGATCAACGCCGTGGTGAAGGCCGAGCTGTTCCCGACCAATGTCCGCGCGCTCGGCGTCGGCCTGCCCTATGCCATCACGGTGTCGGTCTTCGGCGGCACCGCGCCGGCGATCGCGCTCTATTTCAAGAGCATCGGGCACGAGGAATGGTTCTACTTCTACCTCAGCGGCATCATCTGCCTGTCCTTGATCATCTATGCTACCATGCGCGACACCAAGCACACTTCGGCAATGCATCGGCACGAATAGACCATGGCTGACGAGACGCCATCCGACAGCAAGCTGACGCGCACCAAGGAGAAATGGGCGCGCGAGGGCCGCTTCCTCACAGGGAAGATCACGCGGCCGGAGGACCAACGGCTGCCGCCCGGCCAGCACCTCACCAAGGACTGGCCTGTGCTCGATCTCGGGGTCGTGCCGCCGGTGTCACGCGAGCGCTGGCGGCTCGACGTCTACGGCGCGATCGAGAGCCCCGTGTTCTGGACCTTCGACGAATTCATCGCGCAGAAGCAGGCCCGGTTCACCTCCGACATCCATTGCGTCACCACCTGGTCGCGCTACGACAATGAGTGGGAAGGGCTTGCCACGCGCGAGCTGCTCGCGGCCTGCCAGCCGCGCGAGGATGCGCGCTTCGTGACGCTGCATTCCCATGACGGCTACACCACCAACCTCGCGCTGGAAGACTTTGCCGCCGAGGATGCGCTGCTCGCCCATAGCTGGTCCGGCCAGCCGCTGACGGAGGAGCATGGCGGCCCGGTGCGGCTGGTCGTGCCGCATCTCTATTTCTGGAAGAGCGTGAAATGGCTCCAGGCCATCGAATTCCTGACCGCGGACGCGCCCGGCTTCTGGGAGGTCCGCGGCTATCATAATCGCGGCGACCCCTGGGCCGAGCAACGCTATTCCGACGATTAGAATTCAAGCAGGAACGAGGGGAAGCCCATGTCGACGGAGCGCTTTCAATTCACGGGCGAAGGCGGACATCAGCTTGCCGCCGCGCTGGAGTTGCCGGACGGCGAGCCCGCGGCCTACGCGCTGTTTGCGCACTGCTTCACTTGCGGCAAGGATACGCTCGCCGCCAAGCGCATCTCGGTCGCGCTGGCAGCCAAAGGCATCGCGGTCCTGCGCTTCGACTTCACCGGGCTCGGCTCGAGCGAAGGCGAATTCGCCAATTCGACGTTTTCGTCCAACGTCGCCGATCTCGTTCGCGCAGCCGACCATCTGCGCAACGCCCGCAAGGCGCCGTCGCTCCTGATCGGCCACAGCCTCGGCGGCGCTGCGATCCTCGCGGCAGCCGGACATATCCCGGAAGCCAGGGCAGTTGTGACCATCGCGGCGCCATCCGATCCGGCGCACGTGACCGGCCTCTTCAGGGAGAATCTCGACAACATCCGCGCGCAGGGCGAGGTCGAGGTCTCGCTCGCAGGACGCCCGTTCCGGATCAAGCGCGAGTTCCTCGACGACATCGCCGAGCACGAGCTGATGAAGGACATCACGGGGCTGCACAAGGCGCTGCTGGTGATGCACTCGCCGGTCGACGACACCGTCGGCATCGACAATGCGACCAAGATCTTCGTTGCGGCCAGGCACCCCAAGAGCTTCGTCTCGCTCGACCATGCCGATCATCTGCTCGCCAAGCCCGCCGACGCGCTCTATGCGGCCGATCTGATCGCGGCCTGGTCGAGCCGCTACATCGACACCGCAAAGCCCGCGAAGGCGATGGATCTGCCTGAGGCGCCGCGCCAGGTCGTGGTCCGGGAGACCCGCAAGAGCAAGTTCAACCAGATCATCAGCGTCGGCCCGCATCAGCTTGTGGCAGACGAGCCGGTGGCTGCCGGCGGCGAGGACGCCGGCCCCGGGCCCTACGATTTCCTGCTCGCCGGCTTGGGCGCGTGCACTTCCATGACCATGCGTCTCTATGCCGACCGCAAATCGCTGCCGCTCGACCGCGTCACCGTTACGCTGAAGCATTCGAAAATCTACGCCAAGGATTGCGCGGAGTGCGACACGCGCGAGGGCATGCTCGACCAGATCGAGCGCGACATCGCAATCGACGGCGCGCTGGATGCCGAGCAGCGCAAGAAGCTGATGGAGATCGCCGACAAGTGCCCGGTGCATCGGACACTGACCTCGGAGATCCGCATCGTGACGAAGGCCGTGGGCTAGCGCGACTGCGCGAGAAGCACGATGCCATCGTCCGCAATGCCGCGCTGATCTCGTTCTCACGCCAGGCCGCAAAACCGAGCAGCAGGCCATGATCCCGCGGCCGGTCCAGCGCCAGGCTGGACAGCGCCCGCGTTTCGACGCCCGCGGCAGCCAGTCGTTTGACTGCCGCCCGATCGGCGGTGCCGCGTTTGAGACGGGCGACGAGCTGGATGCCGCCCGCAGGCACTTCGACCGAGAGCATCTCGCCCAGATGGCGCTCCAGTCCTGCAACGAGGTGGTCGCGGCGCGCGTGATAGAGCCGGCGCATCCGGCGCAGATGCGCGAGGAAATGCCCGTCGGCGATGAACTCGGCCAGCGCTTCCTGGATGTGGCTCGCGGCAATCAACCCGATGTGCCGCTGCGCGATTTCCAACGTGCTGACCAATGCCGGCGGGACGACGAGATAGCCGAGTCGGATATCCGGTGTCATCACCTTCGAGAAGGTACCGACATAGAACACGCGGCCATGGGCATCGAGGCCTTGCAAGGCCGGCACCGGCCGGCTGTCATAGTGGAATTCGCCGTCATAATCGTCCTCCACGATCCAGGTCTTGCCGGGCATGCACAGGCTGAGAAATTCGGTGCGGCGCGCCAGTGACATCAGCCGTCCGGTGGGATGCTGGTGCGATGGCGTCATGAAGATCAATTTCGGAACCGCGAGACCCGGCATCCGCTGCATGCCCTCCGTGTCCAGCCTCATGCCGGTCACGCGCGCGCCGGAGGCGCGGAAAGCGGCGGCCGCGCCGGGATAGCCGGGATCCTCGACCCAGACCTCGTCGCCGGGGGAGATGAGAACAGCCGCGATCAAGGTCAGCGCGGCCTGCGCGCTCGGCAGGATCATGATCTGCTCTGCCGTGGCGCGAACGCCTCTGCTCGCGGCCAGATAATGCGCGAGCGTCTCGCGCAGGCGCGTTCGGTTGACGGGTCCGAGCTCGCGTTTGGCCGCACGCACGGCGCTGCGGCGCAGGCAGCGAGCCCAGATCTCGTTCGGAAACTCCCGCGCATCTCCAAGCCCTGGCCGCAACGGTCTGAGCGGCACCTGATAGGACATCGGCCAGTCGGTCTGCTTGAGCTGCGAGGCCCAGGGTGAAAGCCGCGGCTTGCCGGTGCGCACGCGCGCCGCAACGGCCTCCGCTCCTTGACGCCGTTCGCCGCCGTCGACGGTGACCACCGGACGGCGGCCGTGCGACGCCGCGAGATATCCCTCCGCGGCGAGCTGCTCGAACGCATAGGTGACGGTGTTGCGGGAAACGCCGAGATCGCTGGCGAGCCGGCGGCTTGAGGGGAGCGTGCGGCCTTTGCCGAGGCGGCCGGTCGCGATCAAGCCTCGGAGCTGGCTCGTCAGTTGAGCCACCAGCCCGTCGTCGCCGGTCCGCTTCAGGTCGATCAGGGCCGAGATCATATCGTCCGAAACTGGCACCTTGTTCCTTTCCGATCTGGCGCTTTTGTGGGTACCAGTGCGGATGCTATCGGCCGGACCGGACTGCTTCAAGGATCTTGCGATGAACTCCCTGTCCCCCCGCGCGGCCGTCGGCCTGTTCCTCATCGTCGTGCTGGCCTGGGGCGTGAACTGGTCGGTGACGAAGCAATTGGTGCAGCTCGTCCCGCCGCTGTGGAGCTCGGCGATCCGGAGCTGGATCGCGCTGGCAGGATTGTTTGTCATCCTCGGACTGAGCAACAATCTCGTGATTCCGGAGCGGCGCGACGTGCCGGTGGTCCTCAGCGTCGCGCTGCTGCACATGACGCTCTTCTCCATTCTGGTCGCGGCCGGCCTGCGCTTCCTGCCCGCGAGCAAGGGCATCGTGCTCGGCTACACCACGCCGCTCTGGGTCGCGATTGCGGCACCCCTGCTCGGGAAGGACATGCTGACCGCACCCAAGCTTGCCGGCGCCCTGCTCGGACTGATCGGCCTTGCCGTGATCCTGAATCCGTCCTCAATAGACTGGGGCAATGCCAACGTCGTGCTCGGCGCCGGCATGGTCATCCTGGCCGCGATCTCGTGGGCTGCGAACATCATCTATATCCGCGCGCATCGCTGGATCGCCTCCCCGCTCCAGCTCCTGTTTTGGCAAGTGCTCGTGGCCACGGTCGTGCTCTCGACCCTGGCGATGGTCATCGACGGGCTGCCACATGTGGAATGGTCGTGGCGGCTGGCTATGCTGTTCCTGTACTCCGGCCTGATCGGAACCGCGCTGGCCTATTGGGCGATGTCGATGGTCAACAAGAGCATCTCGGCGCTGACGACGTCGCTTGGCACCACCGGGACGCCGCTCGTCGGCATCGCCAGTGCGGCAATCCTGCTGGGCGAGCCCCTCGACATGAGCCTCGCCGTCGCGGCCGGATTGATCGTCACCGGCATCGGACTTGCGACGCTCGGCGACCGGCTGTTGCGCGGTCAGGCCATCGCGAGCGGTTGAACCCGCAGCACGCCACGCAGACCCGCGGTCGTGCCGAGCAGGATGCCGGCGAGCGCGACGAACGAGCCCAGCGCCAGCGTCGACACGCCCGTGAGCCCCTGCCCGATCGAGCAGCCGAACGCCATCACGCCGCCGATGCCCATCAGCGCGGCGCCGCTGCCCGAGCGCAGCATGTGGCGCGGCGAGGAATAGCCTTCGAGCTTGAAGCGGCCGGTGGCGAGCGCGGTGATGAGGCTGCCGGCGAGGACGCCGGCGACCGTCGCAATGCCGAAATTGAGCGTCAGGCCGGTCGAGAGCATGGCGTATTGCAGCGCGTCCGCGATCGGCGCGATGAAGGTGAGCGAGGTCACCGGCACCGGATTGAAGTCGTCGGCACCGAGATAGCCGGTGACGAGCCAGCCTGCGGCAACGAGCAGGCCGACGATGATTCCCGCTGCGATCTGACCGGGCGAGCGGCGGAAGGCCGGATGCGCGAAGGCGAACAGGATCAGCACGACGACGAGCACGGCGGTAGCCAGCGCGCGCGAAAGAGCTTCAGCTGGGCCAAACGTCGCCAGCAGCGACGGCAGCGAATTGGCGCTGACGGTGGTTTGCGAGGCCTGAACCAGCGCGATGCGTGCCGGTGCGATCAGACCCTTGAGGGTCATCTGCGCAGCGATGGCGAGCACGATCACGACGACGAAGGAGCGGAGATTGCCGCGGCCGAGCAGCACCAGGGCGCGCGAGCCGCAGCCGTTCGACAGCACCATGCCGTAACCAAACAGCACCCCGCCGAGGAACAGCACCGGCGCCGAGAACGTCTGCTGCAGGTAGATCGACTTGCCCAAATCGGCCATGCCGTTGCCGGCAAGGAACTGGCTGGCGGCGATCGCGACGGCGATCGCCAGCGCATAGGTCCGCGCCAGCCGCCCGTCTCCTTGCGCGAGCCAGCCGCGCATGCTGCTCATCAGGCAGAAGCCGCTGAGCAAACCGACGGCGCCGTAGACAAGGCCGATGGCGAGGCCGGCGAAGATGACGAGTGCTGCGGACGAATCCATGATTACGGCTTCAGGACCACGCGATCCCGCGAAGAGCCGGCGACTGCGACATACGCCTCCTTGGCGCGCTCCAGCGGATAGACGGCATTCGCCTTGATCGGGAACGGCTTCAGCTGGCCGCTCGCAAAGCCCGCGCCGAGATCGCGCAGCACCGCGCCAGTCGCGGCCGACGACAGGCCGAGCGTGTCGATGCCGACATAGGTGTGCTGGCCCCGGTAGAATTCGAGGATGTTGAACTGCACGATGCGGTCGATCGCGGCGATCAGGATCTGACGGCCACGCAATGCGAGCGACTTGTGCGCGGCCTGGAAATAGGGATCTCCGACGGTATTGAAGACGATGTCGGCGCCCTTGCCGCCGGTCAATTCGCGTACGCGCGTGGCGACGTTGGTCGCGGACGCGTCGATCACCTCGATGGGGGCGTTGGTGTGGCCTTCGTAAGCTTCCGCTTTGCGCACCACGCCGATGACGCGCGCGCCCTGCCAGGTCGCGATCTGCACCGCGGCCTGGCCGACCTTGCCATTGACGCCGAACACCAAAACGGTCTCGCCGTTCTTCGGCACGCCCGCGCGGCGAAAACCTTCCATCGCGGTGACGAAGGGCACGCCGATGCCGGCGGCCTCCTCCCAGGACACCGTCTTCGGCTTATCGACGACGGCGTCAGCTTCGACCACGAGATGGCTGGCATGGGTGCCGTCGCGGCGGATGCCGAGATCCCCGGAGGAGCCGAACACCTCGCGGCCGACCGTGCCGGCCGGCCCGTCGATCACCACGCCGGAATAGTCGCGGCCCGGCGTGCGCGGGAATACGGCATAGGGCATCAACCCGGTCGCGGCCTTCACGTCGGAGGGATTGACGGCGGCGGCCTTCACCTCGATCAGGAGATCATTGGGGCCGCGCGTCAGCGTGTGACGCTCGACCACCGGCGCAACCGCCGCGGCGTTCTCGGCCTTGGCATTGAGGCGCACACAGCGCGCTTCGATGGTTTTGGTATCGGCTGGCGACATGAAAAGACCCGCGATTTCTCGCGGGCCTTGTCGCCTTTGGGGCCGATCAAGTCAATCGGTCAAGTCCGGTCAAATCAGTCCTTGGGCCGCTTATCGTAGAGGCGTTTGGCCTTGCCCAGCGAGCGTTCCAGCGTGGCGGGCGCGACCACCTGCACTCTGGAGGTGATGCCGATGGTGTTCTTGATGTGCGTCGAAATCCGGTCGGCATGGTCGAGAAGACCGCGGCCGTCCCAGCTTTCGGATCGCGCCTCCGCGATGATGGTCAGCTCGTCCATACGGCCCTCGCGGGTGAGCTCCAGGATGAAGTGGCCGCCGCACCAGTCGGTCGCAAGCAGCACCTCCTCGATCTGGGTCGGGAACAGGTTGACGCCGCGCAGGATGATCATGTCGTCCGAGCGGCCCGTCACTTTCTCCATCCGCCGCATGCCCGGCCGCGCCGTACCCGGCAGCAGCCGCGTCAGGTCGCGGGTGCGATATCGGATCACCGGAAAGGCTTCCTTGGTGAGCGAGGTGAAGACCAACTCGCCCTTTTCCCCGTCGGGCAGCACGGCACCCGTTTCAGGGTCGATCACCTCGGGGTAGAAATGATCCTCCCAGATGTGCAAGCCATCCTTGGTCTCGATGCACTCCTGGGCGACGCCGGGGCCGATCACTTCGGACAGACCATAGATATCGGTCGCGTCCATGTCGAAGGCCTCTTCGATCTCACCGCGCATCGCATTGGTCCAGGGCTCGGCGCCGAAGATGCCGACCTTGAGCGAGCATTGGCGCGGGTCGAGCTTCTGACGCTTGAACTCGTCGAGGATCGCCAGCATGTAGCTCGGCGTCACCGTGATGATGTCGGGCCTGAAATCGTTGATGAGCTGCACCTGCCGCTCGGTCATGCCGCCGGAGATCGGTACCACGGTGCAGCCGAGTTTTTCGGCGCCGTAATGCACGCCAAGGCCGCCGGTGAAGAGGCCATAGCCGTAGGCGTTGTGGATGATCATGCCGGTGCGGCCGCCGGCCGCGCGGATCGAGCGCGCCATCACGTCCGACCAGGTGTCGATGTCTCCTTGCGTATACCCCACCACGATCGGCTTGCCGGTCGTGCCGGAGGACGCATGCACGCGCACCAGCTTTTCGCGCGGCACGGCGAACATGTTGAAGGGATAGTTGTCGCGTAGATCCGTTTTCACCGTGAACGGGAATTTCGCGAGATCGGAGAGCTCGCGAAAATCGGACGGATGCACGCCGGCCTCGTCGAAGGCCTTGCGATAATGCGCGACGTTGTCATAGGCGTGCTTCAGCGACCAGGTCAGCCGCTGCTTCTGCAGCGCCATGATCTCGTCGCGCGAGGCGCGCTCATGCGCATCCATCTCGGCGCTATAGGCGCTGCCGCCTTCCTTGAGTCTCGTCAAAGCCATCTTCGCTTCCCACCATTGATTAGTTTTTTCTTGATTGATTATTGGTTCTGCGTCGGCAGCCACGTGCCGGGAATGACACGCGAGTGTCCGCGGAATTCTGCGATGACGGTATCGCCTGCGGTAACTCGCACGTCATAGATGCCGGAGCGGCCGCCGCGGGTGACCTCGCACGCCTTCGCAACAAGGCGATCGCCGAGCCTGCCCGGCTTGATGAAGGTGATCTGCCCCTGCGCTGCGACCACGCGTTCGTTGTGCGAGTTGCAGGCAAAGGCGAAGGCGGAATCGGCGAGTGTGAAGATGAAGCCGCCATGGGCGATGCGCTGGCCGTTGACCATATCCGGCCGCACCGTCATCGCGAGCGTTGCATAGCCGGGGCCAATCTCCACGATCTCCATGCCGAGCCCTTTGGAGGCATCGTCCTCCGCCCACATCGCCTCAGCGCAGGCGCGGGCAACATCCTCGGGCGACAGGGCAGCTTCGACGTTCACGCGCTTCTCCCGGCCAGATGGTTTTCCATGATGTTCTGCTGGTTGGCCAAAACTGTCAAATAATGCGACGCATTTGCATCGCCGGCGTCTGAAGCACCTGCTCAGACATGGTCATAATCGACCACGACACGCTCCGACGACGGTTTCGCCTGGCAGGTCAGGACGAACCCGGCCTTCAACTCCCAGGGCTCCAGCGAATAGTTGATGTCCATCGGCGCCTCACCTTCGACCAGCTTGGCGCGGCAGGTCGAGCACATGCCGCCCTTGCAGGCGAAGGGCAGATCGACGCCGGCGCGTAGCGCCGCATCGAGGATCGCCTCGTCCTCGGCGACCGGAACGTCGCGGCGCTTGCCGTCGATGATCAGCGAGGCGATCGCCTTCGGCGGCGCGTCGGGCGCGACCACCTTCTTCGGCCGCGGCTTGCCGCCGAACTCGGAGACGAAGCGCTCGACGTGGATACGCTCTTCCGCGATGCCGAGCTCGCGGCAGGTGGTCTCGATGTCCTCGCTCATGCCGAGAGGGCCACAGATGTAGAGATGATCGACGCTGGCCGCCGGCACCAGCGAGCGCAGCAGCACCCTCACCTTGTCGCCGTCGAGCCGGCCATGCAGGATCGGGATGTCCTGCTCTTCGCCGGAGATAACGTGGAAGATGGAGAGGCGGTCGATGAAGCGATCCTTGAGCTCCTCGAGAGCCTCGAGAAACATGATGTTGTCGGTCGTGCGGTTTCCGTAGAACAGGAAGAAGCGACTGCCTTGCTCACGCGCGAGCACGCCCTTCACGATCGACAGGATCGGCGTGATGCCGGAGCCCGCGGCAAAGCCGACATGGATGCGTGCAATATCCGCCGGCGGGACTGCACCGAAGCGCCCGGTCGGCGTCATCACGTCGAGCTCGTCGCCGCATTTGAGATCTTCGGCCGCCCAGTTCGAAAACGCGCCGCCGTCGATCTTCTTCACGGCGATACGAATCTCGCCGTCATCAGGGCCGGAACAGATCGAATAGGAGCGGCGCACCTCCTCTCCGTCGAGCGTGGTGCGGAGCGTGAGGTACTGGCCGGGCGTGAAAGCGTAATCGCCGGCGAGATCGCCGGGGATGGCGAAGGTCATCGAGACGGCGTCGGACGCCTCGCGACGAAGGTCGCTGACGGCCAGGCGATGGAAGCGCGGTGCGGCTGCTGACATGATCAATGACACTTGAAATAGTCGAAGGGTTCGCGGCAGGACTTGCAGCGCCACAGCGCCTTGCAGGAGGTCGAGCCGAATTCAGACAGCAGCTCAGTGTTTTCCGAGCCGCATTGCGGGCAGCCCACCGCCTGTTCACCAAACAGCGCCCGGCGTGAGCTTGATGCCTGCGGCGGCGCGATGCCGTAGGCGCGCAGCTTTTGGCGGCCCTCCTCGCTCATCCAGTCGGTCGTCCAGGCCGGCGACAGCACGGTGCGGACTTTTGACCGGCGAAAACCGGCGCGCTCCAGCGCCAGCTCGATTTCCAGCGCGATCATGTTCATCGCCGGACAGCCGGAATAGGTCGGCGTGATCGCGACCTCGACGTGATCGCCGTCGAGGGAAACCTCGCGCAGCACGCCGAGATCGGCGATGGTCAGCACCGGAATTTCGGGATCGACCACGCTCGCCGCAGCGTCCCAGGCGCGCCGGCGCAGTTCGCTGTCACGATCGAGCAGGCTCACCATGTCAGGCCCGGAAAGGTGCGCTGCATCGATTGCAGCTCGGACAGGAGATGGCCGAGATGTTCGCTGTGCCGGCCCACGCGGCCGCCTTGCTGCATCCAGTCATTCTGCGGCAAGACCAGCGTGGCTTCGCTGACGACATCGGAAAGCGTCTGCAACCAGCGACCACGCAAGGTGCCGGGATCGATCGCGATACCAGCATGGATCAGCGCGCGCTCGCCGTCGTCGACGGCAAACATCTCGCCGGTAAAGGCCCAGAGATGATCGATCGCGGCTTGCGCGCGGGCATGACTCTCATCGGTGCCGTCGCCGAGCCGGATGAGCCACTCCGAGGCGTGGCGCAAATGATAGGCGCTCTCCTTCTCCGACTTGGCGGCAATCGCTGCCAGTGTCGTGTCGCGCGAATTCATCATCGCGCGCCAGTAGAGGTCGGCGAACGCGGAATAGAAGAACTGCCGCACCAAAGTCTGGGAGAAATCGCCGTTGGGCTGCTCCACCAGCAGCAGATTGCGGTACTGCCTGACGTCGCGCAGATAAGCGAGCTTGTCCTCGTCGTTATCCCTGCCCTCGGCCTTGGCAGCGTAGGTGTAGAGTTCGCGCGCCTGACCGATCAGGTCGAGCGCGATGTTGGAGAGCGCCATATCCTCTTCCAGCATCGGCGCATGCCCGCACCATTCCGACAGCCTGTGGCCGAGGATCAGCGCATCGTCGGCGCGGCGCAGCGCGTAGAGCACCAGCGACGTTTCGGAGACATCGATGTTGGCGACCGGCATCACATATGTCCCACTTCTTCCGGCACCTCGTAGAACGTCGGATGCCGGTAGATCTTCGATTCCGCCGGTTCGAACATCATGGCCTTCTCGGCGGGATCGCTCGCAGTGATCGCGGTCGACGGCACGACCCAGATCGACAGGCCCTCGCCGCGGCGGGTGTAGATGTCGCGGGCGGCTTGCAGCGCCATGGTGGCATCGCTCGCATGCAGCGATCCCACATGCTTGTGCGCGAGCCCATTGCGGCTACGAATGAAGACTTCCCACAGCGGCGTGTTCGGAGTGGCCATGTTGATCTCCCTATTCCGCGGCTTGTGCGGTCTGGCGATGCGTGCGCTTGGCGGCGTAGGCGGCGGCGGCTTCGCGTACCCAGGCCCCCTCCGCATGCGCCTTGCGGCGCGCGGCCATGCGGTCGCGATTGCAGGGGCCGTTGCCGGCGAGCACCTGCTTGAACTCGGTCCAGTCGATCTCGCTGTAACGCCAGTGCCCATCGGCATCCTGAATCATGCCGGGATCGGGGATGGTGAGGCCGAGATATTGCGCCTGCGGCACCGTGGCATCGACGAACTTCTGGCGCAGCTCGTCGTTGGAGAAACGCTTGATCTTCCACTTGGTCGAGGTGTCGCTATGCTGGCTCGTGCTATCTGGCGGGCCGAACATCATCAGCACCGGCCACCACCAGCGGTTCAGCGCATCCTGCGCCATCGCCTTCTGCTCGTCCGAGCCGCGGCACAGCGTCAGCATGATCTCGTAGCCCTGGCGCTGATGGAACGACTCCTCCTTGCAGACCCGGATCATCGCGCGCGCATAGGGGCCGTAGGAGCAGCGGCACAGCGGGATCTGGTTCATGATCGCGGCGCCGTCGACCAGCCAGCCGATGGTGCCGATATCACCCCAGGTCAGCGTCGGATAGTTGAAGATCGAGGAGTACTTGGCTTTGCCCGCGAGCATGGCATCGACCAGCTCCTCGCGCGATGAGCCGAGCGTCTCGGCCGCAGCATAGAGATAGAGCCCGTGGCCGCACTCGTCCTGCACCTTGGCGAGCAGCGCGGCCTTGCGGCGCAGGGTCGGCGCACGGGTGATCCAGTTGCCCTCAGGCAGCATGCCGACGATTTCGGAATGGGCGTGCTGGGAAATCTGGCGTGTGAGCGTCTTGCGATAGGCCGCCGGCATCCAGTCGTTCGGCTCGATGCGCTCCTCGGCATCGATGCGGGCCTGGAACTGCGCAGCCTTGGCTGCGTCCTCAAGACCGCGGTCGTCGGTCTCGGCCGTATTCAGCGCCTGGGTATACATGCGCATCCTCCCGATTTATTGGGAGGCAATATATATAACAAAAGTTACGTCATGCAAGATATTTCTGTAACATAAAACTCAGGCCTCGAACCTCCTTTCCAGAAGCTTTCGCGCCGGCGGCAATGGCCCTTTCTCGTTGGTTCCATGTCCATCAAGCCATTGCTCGGAGGAGGCAAGCAGCGCGCGATAGATTTCGCCGCACAGGTTCCGTGCCGCCCTGCCCGGCCAGTTCGTCGGCAGCAGGCTTTCGGGCAATAGCGGATCGCGCAGCACGACGCGGCGATAGTAGTGGATCAGGAGGATGCGCGCGGTAAACGCGTCGGCCTCGGACAAATCGGTGCCGCGGCCGATCGCGGCGCGCAGCGGCTCGAACGTCTTCATGAACTTCAGATAGGCATCCGCGGTGCGGTCCAGCGGCCAACTCGCACTGAGCAGGCGACGCCCGCTGTCATCCTCAGCCGAGACTTCGAGACGGATCGCGCCCGCGGCTTCATCCGGCACCGCCAGGCCCGACGGCGCGACCCAAACCCCCGGCAGCGGACTGCCGAAGCCGGCGTTACGGAGCGCTTCGCGCGAGACGTCGCGATCTCCGCCATTGCCGATCAGGAGCAGCTCGAAGCGCCCGGTCCAGTCGGATGGCGGCGGATCGTAGATGTGGCGCGTCGCGGCCTCGAAGGTCTGGCGGCCCTTCTCGGCAAGCCGATAGAAGCTGTTGCGGCCGACCTTTTCCCGCGTGAGCCAGCCATCGGCCGCAAGCCGCGACATCGTGGTGCGCACCACGCCGCTGTCGATATCGAGACCGTCGAAGAATTCGAGCAGCGTGCCGAGCCACACCGAACCGCCGCGGGGCACGATGGCATCGCCGAACACGGTGATGACGATGGAGCCGGTGCGCGACGGTTCACGCTTGAGCTGGTCGATGATGCGGGAGAGCGGATGCGCCATGCGCGAGGCATAGCGCGTTTGATGCGGGCGCGACAATGGACGGGTGCGACGGCTTCTCTTCTCCTCCCCGCTTGCGTGGCCGCAACGAGCTTCGCTCGCGCTGAGAAGGTCGGGATGAGGGGGAGGTTCCGCGGGGACGGAGGGAGTCGGACTCGCGGCGTACTCACAGCGTCATGGCCGGGCCA
>NZ_LBJU01000114.1:0-139485 GCF_028128835.1 Bradyrhizobium sp. CCBAU 65884
GCCGGAGCCGAAGCGTCCGGCGCGGCGCCTGCGGGCGCACTGCCCGGCGCTGCGCCACCGGCGGGCGCGGCGGAAGCAGGCTGGCTGCCGAAGATCGCGCTCATGATTTTCCCGAAAATGCTCATGTCTGCTCCCCGAAAAGGATCCGTTGGAAGGGCCTTGAGTGGCACTTATAGACCAAGTTACTGCGTAGCGCCCGCAAAGTTCCGCGAGCCAGCACGCAGCATCAGCTTATCTGCGGCGAAATGACGACCGAATGACACCGTCGAGTTGCGCTGCGGCATCGAATTTCACCCAAGCGTGAGGGACAGGACTCGCAAATGGGCGTACGCTTCCAGCTCAGCTCGCGATGTCATCCGGAATTCGCGTCCGGTCGGGATCGCGGGACTTCAGAGAATGGCGGCCGCTCGCGCCGTTTGCCGGCGCCGAATTCGGCCGCTCGGCAAGGGAGCTAGCGACCATGGCCACACTCTACCAGGGCAATGTCCCCACGATGGCCCAGCCCACTGATGCGGCTGGACCGGTGATCCGAACCATCCAGCTGTCCGATCTGCACGATGCGCTGAGGCGCGGCTGGGAAGATTTCAAGGCCGTGCCGAGCCACGCCATCATTCTCTGCGTGATCTATCCGGTGCTCGGCCTCGTGCTCGCCCGCGTGGTGATGGGCTATTCGGTGCTGCCACTGTTGTTTCCGCTGGCCGCCGGCTTCGCGCTGATCGGGCCCTTCGCGGCCCTCGGTCTCTACGAGCTCTCCAGCCGGCGCGAACGCTATGAGGAAGCCAGCGCCTGGGATGCGATGGAGGTGCTGCGTTCGCCCTCGTTCGGAGCGATGCTCGGCCTCGGCACATTGCTGCTCGCGCTGTTCGTGAGCTGGGTTGCGACCGCGCAGGCGATCTATGTCGCGGCGTTCGGCTATGAGGGCGTCACCGGGCTCTCGGACTTCATGACGCGCGTGCTGACGACGCAGCAGGGCTGGTGGCTGATCGTGGTCGGCTGCGGCGTCGGTTTCCTGTTCGCGCTCGCCGCGCTGTGCATCAGCGCCGTGTCGTTCCCCTTGATGCTGGATCGCCATGCCGGCGCGTTCGAGGCGATGAGCACCTCGCTGCGCGTGGTCGCCAGGAACCCGGTGCCGATGGCGGCCTGGGGCGTAATCGTCGCGGTCCTGCTCGCGCTCGGCACGATCCCGGCGTTCCTCGGCCTTGCCGTGGTGATCCCCCTGCTCGGCCATGCCACCTGGCATCTCTACCGCAAGGTGATCGTCTCGGAGCCCGGTGCACGTCCGGTGCCGCCCCCGCCGCATCGTCCGCGCAAGCCGGCTGCCGACTTCCCGGCCAACCTCTTCCCCTGGCGTAACAGGACGGACGCCTGACGATATCGTGACATGCGATCCTGCCCTGGTTCGGGCAGGATCGCGGCCTGTCGCACGCCTTGCTTTGGCCGCGGTTCCGATCGAGATTGCCGGCCGGCCAGATCGCTTCACGGAATTCATTACCTCGAATGACCTCGACGATTTCTCGTCTCGCTCTCGCAGCCTTCGCTCTCTCCGCGTCAATCCTGTCCGCCCAGCCAGTGTTCGCCGCGGTTGCCTGCGGCTCGGGCAATTTCGATGCCTGGCTTGCGGACTTCAAGACCGACGCTGCGGCCAAGGGCATTTCACAGCAGGCCATTGCATCTGGTCTCGCCGGCGTGACGCTCGATCAGAGTGTGCTCAACCGCGACCGCTCGCAAAAGGTCTTCGCCCAGACCTTCGAGGAATTTTCCGGCCGCATGGTGCCGCCGCGCCTGGAGCGCGGCTCCAACAGGATGAAGCAGTACGGCTCGGTGCTGTCGCGCATCGAGCAGACCTATGGCGTTCCCGGCGAGGTCCTGGTCGCGATCTGGGGCCTGGAGACCGATTTCGGCGTCAACACCGGCAAGTTCGCCACGATCCGCTCACTCGCAACACTGGCCTACGATTGCCGGCGCGCGGAGCAGTTTCGCGCCGAGCTGCTGGACGCACTGCGCATCGTCCAGCGCGGCGATCTCGTGCCAGCCGAGATGAAGGGCGCCTGGGCAGGCGAGCTCGGCCAGACCCAGTTCATGCCGTCGTCCTGGATGAAATACGCCGTCGATTTCGACGGCAACGGCAAGCGCGACCTCCTGCACAACGCGCCCGACGTGCTCGCCTCCACCGCCAATTATCTTGCCGGCTATGGCTGGCAAAAGGGCAAGGATTGGCAGCCGGGCAGTCCGAATTTCGCGGTGCTGCAGCAGTGGAACAAGAGCGAGGTCTATTCCAAGACTGTCGCCTATTTCGCCACCCAGCTGGCGCGCGCCCCCTAAACACCCATCAACAAACGCGTAGGGGCCGATCGCCCGGCGACCGGCCCTCTCTTGTGCGTCTACCTACCCATCACTTGCCCATGGTGGCGTGCATCGCCTTGTTCAGATGCGCGCCGCATGCGCCCATTTTGCCGTTGAGCAGCGAATCCTGCGCAGCCGCGATCTCCTTCTGCGCCACAAACTTGCTGTCACCGTCGGCCATGTTCTCGATCGCGGTCTCCGTCTTTTCCAGATTGGCCGAGCTGCAACCGCCCGTGGCGTGCTTGGCGGCCTGGGCCGGCGCGACGGCGAACGCGACGGCGGCGATTGCGATAACCCCGAGTAACTTCGTCATGACGTTACCTTCCTTCTCTTGATCTTGGGACAGACCCGGCGACATTGCCGGAATCTGCAACATGACTTTCCTCCCGACGCGGCAACTTGCCGCAATAAATTCCCCGCGAGAATTGCGTGATGTTGCGCGCCACGCAGAGCCGCATGCGAAATTTCTGATTTTCATTACATCCTGGTAATCATCGCCACACGCTCGGCGTGTGTGCGCTGCGTTATCGGGGTGCCAATGGGCCGTTCCGCTCCATTCCCGTCGCCAAAATCTGCTCCGGAAAAGCCTCTAGGACCAGTTCGGGGCTGACAAGAAGTGAACTTAAATTCAAATCGGCGAGGTCCGTCTCATGCGAATCACGCATGCCGGACTTGGGTATAGAAGCTAAGCGTCCGACTTGCCGGTGACAGGAACGCAACCTATTTCGGCTATGATCGAGATCAATCGACAGCTCTTAAATCCGTGATTTCACGGGAGTTTGTCGCTGGATTCGGTCCATACCGTCCAAGCCTTGGGCGGGACTGGTGAGAGGTTAAGCGTCCCTTACCCACGGTATGCGTTACTCGCTTAGCTGCATCGCAACATCGGAACTTTCGCACTGCACCACTCTCACTTATATTCATTTCAACGATGCAGTCCGGGCAAGGGCTGAATCGAACTACAGGAGACTACCAATGCTGCTCTCGCTCATCCGCATGATCCAGGCCTTCCGGGACTATCAGCGCAATGTTGCCGAGCTGTCCCAGCTCAGCGATCGCGAACTGGCCGATATCGGCCTCGATCGCTCGGACATCCCGCGCGTTGCCGCCGGTCAGTATCAGGGCTGATATCGTTTCAGCCCTTCCACCGGAACGGACCGATAGCGCCCGCCTCGTGCGGGCGTTGTCGCATCTAGCGGCAGAAAACTCGATCTCGGCGATTCCACTCCCCGCCGAAAAGCGCTACCTGTCCGCCCCATGACAGGACCTCAATCCAACATCGTGCACGTGATCGGCGCCGGCCTTGCCGGCTCTGAAGCCGCCTGGCAGGTGGCCAAGGCCGGCGTGCCCGTGGTGCTGCACGAGATGCGGCCGACCCGCATGACCGAAGCGCACCGCACCGACGGGCTCGCAGAGCTCGTCTGCTCCAATTCGTTCCGCTCGGACGACGCCGCCAACAATGCCGTCGGCCTGCTGCATGCCGAAATGCGCCGGCTCGATTCGCTGGTCATGCGTGCAGCCGACGCCAACCAGGTGCCTGCTGGCGGCGCTCTCGCCGTCGACCGCGACGGCTTCTCCGCGGCCGTCACCAAGGCGCTGAACGACCATCCCCTGATCCAGATCGCCCGTGGCGAGGTCAAGGGCCTGCCGCCGGCCGATTGGAGCAACGTCATCGTTGCAACCGGTCCCCTCACCTCCGCTCCACTGGCCGATGCCGTCCGCGAGCTGACCGACGAGAACGCGCTCGCCTTCTTCGACGCGATCGCGCCGATCGTGCACCGCGAATCCATCGACATGTCGGTGGCCTGGTTTCAGTCGCGCTATGACAAGGTCGGCCCCGGCGGCACCGGCGCGGACTACATCAACTGCCCGATGACCAAGGAGCAGTATGACGGCTTCGTCGCTGCGCTCATCGCCGGCGAGAAGACCGAGTTCAAGGAGTGGGAGACCAACACGCCCTATTTCGACGGCTGCTTGCCGATCGAAGTGATGGCGGAGCGCGGCCCGGAGACCTTGCGCCACGGCCCGATGAAGCCGGTCGGCCTCACCAATCCGCACGATCCCACGACCAAAGCCTACGCCATCGTGCAGCTGCGCCAGGACAACAAGCTGGGCACGCTCTACAACATCGTCGGCTTCCAGACGAAGCTGAAATACGGCGAGCAGCAGCGCATCTTCCGCACCATTCCCGGGCTGGAGAAGGCCGAATTCGCCCGCCTCGGCGGCCTGCATCGCAACACCTTCCTGAACTCGCCAAAGCTTCTCGACAGTCAGCTGCGCCTGCGCGCGCAGCCGCGGCTGCGCTTCGCCGGCCAGATGACGGGCTGCGAGGGCTATGTGGAATCGGCCAGCGTCGGCCTGATCGCCGGTCTCTATGCAGCCGCGGACGCGCGCGGCGAGACGCTCGTTAGCCCGCCTAGCACGACCGCGCTCGGATCGCTGCTCGGCCACATCACCGGCGGCCATATCGAGACCATCGAGCCCGGCACACGGTCGTTCCAGCCGATGAACATCAATTTCGGTCTATTCCCACCGCTTGCGACCGCGCCGACGAAGAAACCCGACGGCACGCGCCTGCGCGGTAACGAGAAGACGGTGGCCAAGAAGCAGGCGATGAGCGCACTGGCACTCGCCGATCTCGATCGCTGGATCGCCGATCATTTGCGCATTGCCGCAGCCGCGTGAGTTTGCGATGAGCCTCCCCAAAGACGACGCCGCGACGCTCTCGGCGCGCTGGACCGAGGGCGTGCTGCTCAAGCGCGACGTGTTCTCGACCGTCGAGCGCGGGCGCTTCCGCGGCGAGAGCGGCGAGGTCGATGCCGTGCTGCGCCGGCTCGACGAGGTGCCGTGGTGGTCGTTTCTCCTGGCGCGCCATCTGTTCGCCCGCGAGAAGCACGCTCTGGCGCTCGCCAAAGGCCTCAACGTTGGTCCGGAACTGCTGTGGGCCGGACGCCGTGCGCTGGTGCGCGGCTTCGTCGACGGCGTCGCCTTGCATCTGGCAAAGCCGCATGGCGACCTCGCCTATTTCCGCTCGGCCAAGGCGGCCCTGCGCCGGCTGCGCCGCGCCGGTATCTGCCACAACGATCTTGCCAAGGAACAGAACTGGCTGGTCGGCCGCGACGGCCTCGCCTATGTCACCGACTTCCAGCTCGCCGCCTGCTTTGCACGGCGCGGCCGGCTCTATCGCATCCTGGCCTATGAAGACCTCCGGCATCTGCTCAAGCACAAGCGCTCCTACGCACCTGAGGCGCTGACGCCGCGCGAGCGAAAGATCCTTGCGAAGAAGTCATTCGCCGCCAGCCTGTGGCTTGTCACGGGCAAGAAGGTCTACCGCGCGATCACGCGCGGCCTGTTCAACTTCACCGATCGCGAGGGCGGCGGCCGCAGGCTCGTGAACGACGCGCCGGTGCTGACCGAGCTGATCCGCAAGAACCCGGCCGTCCGCGACACCGCCATCGTGGCTTTCGCGGACCGCCGCTCCGGCGTCGGGCTCTATGCCTTCGTCGAAGCCGACCAGGCCACGCTCGAAGGCCAGTTGCGGAACGAGCTTGCGGCCGCAAAGGGGCCGAAACCGCCGGAGCACATCCAGGTGGTGCACGCGCTGCCGCGCGACGCCGGCGGCAAGCCGCGCACCGAGATCCTGCAACTGGTTGCCATGAACCAGCTCGACCTGATCGAGCCGATGATGAAGAACGACCAGGACCGCGCCTTCCTCAAGGACATCCTGGAACAGCGAAAAAATCTGCGCGACCGCTTCAACTTCGAGGCGGATCTGCCAACTCACTGACGGCCCGCCTCGCCTTGAAGCGTCCACATTGGCGATAGAGAAGCGGTCGGACAAGGCAGGCGCGGCGGAGTCATGGGCGCTCGGGGGACGATGATGCATCATCTGGTGGGCGGCCTGATTGCCGGCCTTCTGCTGCTGGCGGCCGCGCCCGCAATGGCCGAGACCCCGGCCGAGCTGATCTCCAGCTTCCGCCTCAAGCACGGTGAAGTTCGCGTCGTCCGCGATTCCACCCTCGACCGAATCGCCATGGACCAGGCCCGCGCGATGGCGGCGAAAGATGACCTCAGTCACGACGCGCTCGGCCCCTTCAATCGCCGCGTCGCGCCCGCCGGCGCGGGCCGCGCCGCCGAGAACATCGCCTACGGCTACGACAATTTCGAGAAGACCCTGGGACAGTGGATCGACTCGTCCGGGCACCGCAAGAACCTGTTGCTGCACAACGCCTCCCGCGTCGGCATCGCCAGCGCGAGGAATGCCAGCGGCAAGCGCACCTATTGGGCCATGGTGATCGCCGGCGATTATGAGCCGAAGGGCAAGGGCAAGAAGAACAAGGACAAGGAGCCCCTAATTGCCGTGAAGCGGGAAGCTGCGCCTGCGAGCAAGCCCAAATCGAGCAACTGCCACGTCAAGCTGCTCGGCCTCTGCATCTGAGATCCAGCCGACGTCCCTGGCCCGACGTCTTGCTCGGCCCCTTCGGCGCGTCTAATTCATGCATGAGGGATCGCGAGAAGTGGAGGCGTTGGTGATCGACATCGACCAAATTCGATCTGACACACCGGCCGCCAGTCGGCTCGCGTATCTCCACAATGCGGGGGCGGCGCTCATGCCGACTTCCGTTGTCGCGGCGATGAAGCAGCATATCGATCTGGAAAGCGAGATCGGAGGCTATGCGGCCGCGGATCGCGAGACCGACCGGCTCGAAGCGGTCTACGGCTCGGTGGCGCGTCTGCTGAATGCCGCACCCGACGAGATCGCGCTCGTGGAGAACGCGACGGTCGCCTGGCAGATGGCGTTCTACGCGCTTCCGTTTCGCAAGGGTGACCGCATCCTGACTGCTGAGGCGGAATACGCGGCCAATTTTGTCGCGTTCTTACAGGTCTCCAAGAGGACCGGCGCGACGATCGACGTCGTGCCGAGCGATGCCAGCGGCGAGCTCGACGTCGACGCGCTCGAGCGCATGATCGATGAGCGCGTAAAGCTCATCGCGATCACCTGGGTCCCGACCAATGGCGGACTGGTCAATCCGGCGGCAGCGGTCGGCAAGATCGCGCGGGCACGCGGCATTCCCTATCTGCTCGACGCCTGCCAGGCGGTCGGCCAGATGACGGTCGACGTCGAAGCCATCGGCTGTGACATGCTGTCGGCCACGGGTCGCAAATTCCTGCGCGGCCCGCGCGGCACCGGCTTTCTCTACGTTCGCCGCGCGCTGCTGCAACGGCTCGAGCCGCCGATGATCGATCACTTCGCCGCGCCCTGGGTCTCGCGCGATGAATATCGGCTTCGCGACGATGCACGCCGCTTCGAGACCTGGGAGAACAATTACGCGGCCCGGCTGGGCCTCGGCGCCGCCGTCGACTACGCCCTGGAGATCGGCATCGCTCCGATCGAACAACGCTGCCGAATGCTTGCCGGCCGTCTTCGCAACGGCCTCGCGGCCCTTCCCGGCATCACCATTCGCGACCTCGGACGCGCGCCGGGTGCCATCGTCAGCTTCACGCTGGACGGGCACGAGGCGGACGCCGTTGTCGCCAGTGCCGCTGCAGCAGGCATCACCATCGGCGCTTCAGATCCGTCGAGCACGCGCATCGATGCCGAACTTCGCGCCTTGCCGCATGTCGTGCGGGCATCGCCGCATTATTACAACACGGAAGCCGAGATCGATCGGCTGATCGCTCATCTGGCGGATCTGGCGGCACGGTAACAAAAGGCCGGCGCGGCCGGGCCTTGAAGTCGGTCCACAGTCGCGCCGTCTGGGCTTCAAGCTCTTGTCGTCAGCGCCGAGAGCTGGTCGGTATCGAAGCGGGCGCGTAGCTCGCTGATGGCCTTCGCATCCGGGCGACCGCTTGCCGTCAGCTTCGCCAGCTCCTCGAAGTAATGCTCGTGTCCCGGCGGGGATACGGTCATGAGCACACGCGCGGGCTTCTCGCTCGCGTTGGTGATGTTGTGGGGAACACCGGGAGGAATGAAGAGGAAGGTTCCTGGGGTTGCCCGGACAATCTCATCCCCGACGAACCATTCACACTCGCCTTCGAGCATGTAGAAGGTCTCCTCCTGGACACGATGAACGTGCCGGCCGGTGGCGAATCCTGCCGGAATTGTCCAGTCGAACATGCTCGTGTGCCTGGTGTCCTCGCCCGTCACCAGGAAGGCCATTGGCTGGCCGCGCAGCGTGACCCCCTCGGTCTCGCCGGGCCTGCGGATGACGTGTTTCGCGGTCATGTACACCTCCATCGCTGTTGCAGCGTTCCTCACGGCTCGCGCGATGGTGGTCCCGTCCAGCCGGAAAGTCGCGAAGCAGTTCGGAAAACGTTGCAAAAAACCTGCGAAATGTGGCCTTCTTCGGCGATGGCCACGATCCTTGAATTTGGTCCCTTTCGGCTCGATGGCGATGCGGGGATCCTGTTCCACGGTGCTGAGCCGACCGCTCTCGGCCAGCGCGCAGTGCTGCTGCTGGCGCTCCTCGTCCGGCAGGCTGGTGTGCCGGTTTCGAAGGATGCCTTGATCGAGGCGGCCTGGCCCGCCCAGGCCGTCGAGGACAGCAACCTGACCGTCCAGATCGCGGCGGTGCGGCGCACGCTGGCGGACATCTCCGGCGAGGCGCGTTGGATCGAGACGCTGCCGCGCCGTGGCTATCGCTATGTCGGTCCGACCGTGACGAGGTCCGATCCGGATCCCGCACGAGCAACACCGCAAGCGCCGTTGCTGTCACTGCCCGACAGGCCGTCGATCGCAGTGCTACCTTTCACGAACTTGAGCGGCGACGAGGAGCAGGACTATTTTGCCGACGGGATGGTCGACGACATCATCACCGGCCTCTCGCGCATCAACTGGCTGTTCGTGATCGCGCGGAATTCCACGTTCGCGTACAAGGGCCGCGCGGTGGACGTGAAGCAGGTCGGCCGCGAACTTGGCGTACGCTACGTGCTGGAAGGCAGTGTCCGCAAGACCGGCACGCTGGTCCGCATCACCGGTCAGTTGATCGATGCGTCGACTGGCATGCACGTATGGGCCGAGCGATTTGACCGCCGGTCCGAAGACGTCTTCGCCCTCCAGGACGACATCGCATCGTCGACCGTCGGTGCGATCGCACCCAGCCTGCGGCGCGCCGAGATCAACAGGGTCAGGCGCAAGCGGCCGGACAGCCTGGATGCCTATGATCTCGTCCTGCGCGCCCAGCCGGACGTCGATTCCGGCATGCCGGCCCAGGTCACCCAGGCGCTCGTGCTGCTCGAACGCGCGATCGCGCTGGAACCTGCGTATGCGCTCGCGCACGGCAATGCAGCGATGTGCCATCATTGCCTGTTTCTTCGAGCCGGATTGCAGGAGGCCAATCGCGAGGCCTCGATCCACCACGCGCGCTCGGCCATCGCCCATGGCCAGGATGATGCGCTTGCTCTCACGCTCGCAGGCTTTTCGATCGGCATGGACGGGCACGATCGCCCCGCAGCCTTCATCGCGTTCGAGGCCGCGCTCGCCATCAGCCCATCATCGGCGCTGACCTACATCCTCGGCAGCGTCATGCTCGGCTGGGGCGGAGATGCTGACCGCGCTATCGAATGGAGCGAACGAGGCCTGCGGCTCAGCCCGTTCGATCCATGGGCTTTCGCCGCTTTCGACGCCCAGGCTCTCGGGCACTTCCATCACGGCCGATATGAGGATGCGTGCCGCGCCGCTTACCGCTCGGTTCAGGCCAATCCTCGCCACAGCATCACCCATGTGCAATTGGCCGCGGCGCTGGCAAAGCTTGGACGATTGCAGGAGGCGAAGGCGGCGGCCGCGCGGGTGCTGGAGCTGCACCCGACGTTCCGCTATGGCCGTCAATTTCAGGGCGTCAACTGCGCGCCAGCGCTCGCTTCCTCGCTCGGCGACGCCCTCCGCATCGCAGGCCTTCCGGAGTAGCGCTCGGCTCGGCCTGGCGTCTCAACGTGCCCTAGGTGCAGCGCGCGCTCAGTCCGGACGCACTGAGCTTCGCCATCACCTCGTCGAGATGGGCGGCATCGCGGGTCTCGATGACGAGTTGCAGGAGCGTGGCCTTGGCCGGCAGGTCGGAGAAGGTCCGCTGGTGCGAAACCTCGATGATGTTGGCGCCGGCCTCGGCCAAAAGGGCCGCGACGGCGGCCAATTGCCCGGGTCTGTCTGGAATGTCGAGTGAGAGCTGGGTCAGCCGCCCCTCGCGCGCCAGCTCGCGCGTGAGGACGGATGCGATCAGCCGCGTGTCGATATTGCCGCCGCTCAGGACGAGACCGACTTTCTGGCCGGCAAAGCGTGACGGATCGGACATCAGAGCGGCAAGGCCGGCGGCGCCGGCGCCCTCGACGACCGTCTTCTCGATCGAGATCAGGGTTGCGACCGCGCGCTCGAGCTCGGCCTCGTTGACAAGCGCAATGTCGTCGACGAGGCGTCGGACGATTTCGGTCGTGATCTTGCCGGGCGATTTCACCGCGATGCCTTCGGCGAGCGTGTCGCCCCGCGCCGGCAGATTGCCGTCATGGATGGCGTTGTACATCGAGGGATAGAGCCAGGCCTCGACGCCCAGAATTCGCAGCGACGGCTTGATCGATTTCGCCGCGATGCCGATGCCGCTGATCAGGCCGCCGCCGCCGATCGGCACGACCAGCGTGTCGAGCTCCGGCACGGCCCTCATCATCTCCAGCCCGACCGTGCCCTGCCCCGCGATCACCAGCGGATCGTCGTAGGGGTGGACGAAGATCATGCTTTTGGCTTCGCCGTGGCTTCGCGCGAACGCGGCCGCCTCCTCCAGCGTCGCGCCTGTGACGACCACTTCAGCGCCGTGATGCCTGGTGTTCTCGACCTTCACCATGGGCGTGCCGACCGGCATGACGATGGTGGCGGGAATGCCGAGCCGCTTGGCGTGATAGGCGACGCCCTGCGCGTGGTTACCCGCCGACATCGCGATCACGCCCCGCGCGCGCTCCTCCGGCGTTAGCGCGGTGAGGCGGTTGAGCGCGCCCCGCTCCTTGAACGAGGAGGTGAACTGGAGGTTCTCGAATTTAAGCCAGATCTCGCAGCCGCAGATGCTGCTCAGCGTGCGGCTGTAGCTGCAGGGCGTCTCGACGACGGCGCCCCTGATCGTCTTGGCTGCGGCAGCAATGTCGCTTGGGGCGACCGGCAGACCGCTGAGATCAAAGGGCGGGATTGGGGACAAGTCAGCCATAGGACAGCATAGGGCATTTGGCCGGCTCAGGCGATAAGCCAGCCGCTATTTGGTAAACTCGCGCGACCGCGAAGCCCGCCACAGCGTCCACAGCGTGCGCAGCCGGGGCGATGGCCTCGGCGTGAAGGGATTGCGCCCGGGTTGCGACAGCAGCTTGAGGTCGGCCCGCACCTGTCCAAGCGGCAGAAATGCTGCCCGCGCCGCTGCCGGCACCTCCGCCAGCAACGACAGGGCCGTAGCCAGATGCTGCCTCGCTTCGCCCGCGAGCTGCTCCAGCACGGCACGCAAATTCGGCGTCTCCTTGCCGGCGAACACATCTTCCATGTTGCAATCGTGGCTCGCCAGCAGCTGCTGCGGCAGGAACAGCTGCCGGTGCGCGGCATCGCGCGGCAGGTTTGCAATGACCTGGACGATGCCCTGCGCCAGCCCGGCATGACGGGCGAGATGCTCGGTGGCGTCCGAGGGCGGCGCCAGGATCTGCGCCGCCAGAGCGAACAGCGCCGATGAGGTCGCGGCCAGATAGCCTTCCAGCGCCGCCATGGTCGGCATCGGGTCGTTGTAGAGGTCGAACTGGTGCTCGTCGACGAGCAGCGACAGCGGCTCGACCGGCAGGTCGAAATCGCGGATCGCTCGCAGCAGCTCCGCCGCCACCGGATTGCCCTCGGCGCTGCCATGGACGTGGCCGGAGAGCATGTCGGTCCACCATTGAAAGCGGATTTCGCCGGGCAAGGGCTGGCTCACCTGATCGCGGACGCGGACGATCTCGACATTGAAGGCATAGAGCGCCAGCAGCGCGCGGCGCTCGGCGGCGGGCGCGAACAGCGTCGCGACGTAGCGCGGAAAGTCATGGCTGCGCACGAGATCGGCGCAGAAGGTGACGGAATCGGGCGGCGGCGCGGCGCTGCTCATGTGCTGTTCATGGCACCGCGATCAGTGCAGCGGCAACCCGCCGCCGTTCGCCGATCATGATGTTGTAGGTGCGCACCGCAGGGCCGGTCTGCATCGTATCCAGCACCACCCTCACCGCCTTGAGCGCCTGCCGCAGCGCCGGCGGCGGCAGCCAGACCCCGGTTCCGGTGCCGATCAGGAGCGTGTCGATGCTGTTGGCGGCCGTGAAGACCCGGTCCAGCGAATAGCGGTCGATCTTCTGGGGATCCGTCACGTCCCAGGCCCAGATCGCGTCGGGCAGGCAAAGCAGCGAGCCCCGATGCGACATGCCGGCGAAGGCGAAGCCGCCCTTGCCATAGGCCTCGATCGGCGCCGAGCGCGGGAAATGCGGTGCATTGGGATCGCCGGCCATGAGCTTCGTCCGAATGGGCTTACTGCCCTCGCAAACGCCTGCGAGGGCATGCGGTTCGGATCATGCCTTGCTTTTCTTCGCCGGTGGTGCCGTATCGGGCGCATCCTCGCGATGCTCGCCGACGCCGAGATAGATCAGGATCGGCGCCGCGATGAAGATCGAGGTGTAGGTGCCGACCAGCACCACGCCGAACATCATCACCGCGGTGAAGCTGTGGATCGCGTGCCCGCCGAACAGGAGCAGCGCCAGCAGCGCCAACGTCACCGTGAAGTGGGTGATGATCGACCGCGACAGCGTCGAGTTGATGGACTCGTTGAGCAGCTGCGGCATCGGCATCTTCTTGTAGCGCCGCAGCATTTCGCGGATTCGGTCGTAGATGACGACGGTGTCGTTGAGCGAATAGCCGAGAATGGTCAGCAGCGCGGCGATACTGGTCAGGTCGAAATCGACCTGGCTGATCGACATGAAGCCGATCGTGAGCACGATGTCGTGCACGTTGGCGATCATGGCCCCTAACGCGAACTGCCATTCGAACCGGAACCAGAGATAGATCAGGATCGAGACGATCGCGAGCATCAGACCGAGCATGCCGAAGGCCAGCAGCTCGCCGGAGACGCGCGGGCCGACCACTTCGACGCGGCGATACTCGACGGAATCGCCGAGCGCGGAACGAACCTTCTGCACCGCCTCCTGCTGCGCGGCATCGCCGCCCGGCTGCTCTGCGACGCGGATCAGGACGTTCGCGGCATCGCCGAACTGCTGCAACTGCACTTCGCCGAGACGCAATCCATCCAGCGTCGTGCGCATCGCGGCGATGTCGGCGGCGCCCGACTTCGCCCTGACCTCCAGCAGCGTGCCGCCGCGGAAGTCGATGCCGAAATTCAGGCCATGGGTGAAGAACAACGTGATCGCGACGATCGACAGCGCCGCCGAGATCGGGAAGCTGATGCGGCGGAAGCGCGTGAAATCGAAATGCGTTTCGTCAGGGACGATACGCAGCGACGGCAGCAGGCCGAGCGCGGCAACCACGGTGAGGACGGCAATGAGGACGCCGAGCCCGATGAGAACGGTGTGAGTCACGATCAGGCTCCTAGATCGGCACGCTCTGCGGCCGCTTCCACCGCACCCACCAGGCGACGATCAGCCGCGTCAGCGTGAAGGCGGTGAACACCGTGGTGATGATGCCGATGCCGAGCGTCACGGCAAAGCCGCGCACCGGGCCGGTGCCGATGTAGAACAGCACCGCGGCGGCAATGAAGGTTGTGATGTTGGAATCGAGGATAGTCGCGAGCGCCCGCTTGAAGCCGGCGTCGATCGCCGAGATCGCGTTGCGACCGCCGCGCAGCTCTTCGCGGATACGCTCGTAGATCAGCACGTTGGAGTCCACGGCGATGCCGACGGTGAGCACGATGCCGGCGATGCCGGGCAGCGTCAGCGTGGCGTTGAGCAGCGACAGCAGGCCGAAGATCATGGCGACGTTGATGGCCACGGCGATGTTCGCGAACACCCCGAACAGCCGATAGGTCAGCAGCATGAAGATGATGACGAGGATGGAGCCGACATAGGCCGCGAGTTCGCCCTTCTCGATCGAGTCCTGGCCGAGGCCCGGACCGACGGTGCGCTCCTCGACCACCGTCAGCGGCGCCGGCAATGCGCCGGCGCGCAGCAGGATCGCCAGATCGTTGGCCGATTGCACGGTGAAGCTGCCGGAGATCTGGCCCTGGCCGCCGGTGATGGGCTCGCGGATGACGGGCGCCGAGATCACCTTGTTATCCAGAACGATCGCGAACGGCAGGCCCACGTTCTCCTGCGTGGCCTGCGAGAACTTGCGCGCACCCGAGGTGTTGAACTTGAAGCTGACGACCGGCTCGCCCGTGCGCTGGTCGAAGCTCGCCTGGGCGTCGGTCAGATCGCCACCGGCGACCAGCACCTGCTTCTTGACCACATAGGGCGTGGGCGGCGGCGATGCGCTCATCAGGAGTTCGGATTCCGGCGGCAACCTGCCCGCTTGCGCCTGATCCGGCGGCACGGAGGTGTCGACCATGCGGAATTCCATCTTCGCAGTCTTGCCCAGCAGTTCCTTCAGGCGGGTCGGGTCCTGAAGTCCGGGGACCTGCACCAGGATGCGGTCATTGCCCTGGCGCTGGATCACGGGCTCGACGGTGCCGAGCTCGTTGACGCGGCGTTCGACGATCTGGATCGACTGCTCGATGGTCTTGCGCAGGCGATCGAGCATCGCGGCCTGCGGGACGCTCAGGCGGATCACTCCGCCGCCGGCATCGGTCACCTCGAGGTCGCGCTGACCGCTGGATCCCATCAGGCCGCCCAGCGGCTGAGACAGCTCGCGCAGCTTGGCGAGCGCCGCCTGAGCGTCGGATTCCTTGGTGATGCGAACCTCGACCGCGTCGTTGCGCACGGTGACGCCGCCGGTAAAGCCGATCTTGGCATCGCGCAGCGTGCGGCGAACGTCGTCGCGGACCTGGTCGAGCCGTTCCTTCTTCACGTAGTTGGAATCGACCTCGAGCAGCAGGTAGGAGCCGCCCTGGAGGTCGAGGCCGAGCACGAGCCGGCGCTGCGCCCAGGCGGGCCAGGTCTTGACCTGGGCCTCGGGGAAGAAGTTCGGGACCGCGCAGAGGCACACGATCAGCGCCGTCAGGATGATCCCGAGCGCCTTCCACCGCGTGAAATACAACATCGACTGGACCTGTCAGATCAGGAGACTTGAGATGCTCGCGGACGCGCTCACTTCGAGGCGGCGTCGTCCTTGGCGGCTTCCTTGCTATCCTTGGATTCCTTCGCCGGCTCGCCCTTGGCGCGCACGCCCGAGATCATCTGGCGCATCTGCCGCACGCGGACGCCGTCGGAAATCTCGAACTCGATCTGGTCGTCGTCGACGACCTTGGTGACCTTGCCGACGAGGCCGCCCGAGGTCACGACGGTGTCGCCGCGGCGGATATTCTTCACGAGGTCGGCGTGATCACGGACCTTCTTCTGCTGCGGACGCAGAATCAGGAAGTACATGATCACGAAGATCAGGGCGAACGGCAGCAGCGACATCAACATGCTGTTGGTGTCGCCGGCGCCCGCGGCCTGGGCATACGCAGGGGTAATCAGCATTCGGACGATCCTCGTGAGAACGGGGGAAAGCCGGTCAGGCCCTCAAAGGCGACCGGTTCGGTCAAATTCGCGCGGACTATAGCGGCCATTGCCCCAATTGCAACGCTGCCAGACTGCCCTTTTGACCCACCTTGCGGCGCGCCGTCAGGCCCGATAAGGCTGCGTTCTCAGGAACTTCGGACATGCCCAAAAACCTTAGCAAAAGCCCGGCCGGCAAAGGCCCCCGCACCCCTGCCCGCAAGCCCGCCCCCGTCGCGGCAAAACGCCCCAAGGGGGCCGTCAAGGCAGCCCCAGACCTCTCCCAGGAGCGCATCGTCCGCGCGCTGGAGACAATTGCGGCGCACCTGTCCGCCCAGGGCAAGCCGGCCCTCGAACGCGAGTCGTTCGAGCAGGCCGATGCCTATGTCTGGCACCCCGACGGCCGCCTCGCAGCCGTGCCGCGGGTCAGCCGCGTCGAGCTGTTCCTGCTCAAGGGCGTCGACCGGATGCGCGACATCCTGATGGAGAACACCGAGCGCTTCGCCAATGGCCTGCCCGCCAACAACGCGCTGCTCTGGGGCGCGCGCGGCATGGGCAAGTCGTCGCTGGTGAAGGCGGCGCACGCCAGCATCAACGCGGAGCGCAAGCCTGCGGACAGGGTGAAGCTGATCGAGATCCATCGCGAGGACATCGAAACGCTGCCGACGCTGATGGAGAAGCTCCGGGACGCCAGCTTCCACTTCATCGTGTTCATCGACGACCTCTCCTTCGACGGCAATGACGCGTCCTACAAATCGCTGAAGGCCGTGCTCGAAGGCGGCATCGAGGGCCGGCCCGAGAATGTCATCCTCTACGCCACCTCCAACCGCCGCCATCTGCTGGCGCGCGACATGATCGAGAACGAGCGCTCGACCGCGATCAATCCCGGCGAAGCCGTCGAAGAGAAGGTCTCGCTGTCAGATCGCTTCGGCCTGTGGCTCGGCTTCCACCGCTGCAGCCAGGACGAATACCTCGCCATGGTGCGCGGCTATTGCAGCCATTTCGGCATTGAGGTCGACGATGAGGCGCTGGAGCGCGAGGCGCTGGAATGGTCGACCACCCGCGGCTCCCGCTCGGGCCGCGTCGCTTGGCAGTTCGTGCAGGAGCTGGCGGGCCGGCTGGGCGTGAAGCTGACGGCGAAGTAAGGCTAGCTATAGCCCCGCCCACAACTGTCATTCCCCGCCTTGTGCGCAATTGCGCACTGGAGCGGGGAATCCAGCACGCAGTGGCTTTTCGGCTCAACAATGACTGCCTCTGGAATACTGGGTCGCCCGGCCAGGCCGGGCGACGACAGCTTCAATGCGGAGGCAATTTAGGCCTTACGCCCCGTTCAGGAATTGAAGCGGGTCAACCGGGCTCGATCCCTTGCGGATCTCGAAGTGGAGCTGCGGCGACGCCACCTCCCCGGATTGACCCGACTTGGCAATGACCTGACCGCGCTTGATGGTATCGCCGCGCTTCACCATCAGCTCACTCGCATGGGCATATGCGGTGACGTAGCCGTTGGAGTGCCGAACCAGGACCAGATTGCCGTAACCTTTCAGCTCGTTGCCGGAATAGGCGACGACGCCGTCTTCGGCCGCCTTGACCGGCGTCCCCTCGGGCACCGCGAGGTTGATGCCGTCATTGGACTTGCCGTTGGTCTTGGCGCCGTAGGTGGTGACCACCTTGCCGCGCACCGGCCAGCGGAAGGTCGGCAGCGCGCTGGTGGTCTCCGCAGCTTTCGCCGGAGCCTCGGCGGGCTTCTCTTCGACATTGGTCGTGGCCTGGGCCAGCCGAGCACTCTGCACCGGTGCGGCGACAGCCGCCATCTTGGTGGCGGGCGCAGGAGCGGCAGCAACCGGCTGGAGCGTCCCGACAACCGGAGCAGCCCCCACGGGAGCCGCCGCAACCGGCGCCGCGAGGGCAGCGGTCTTGGCACCGGGCACGGTCAGCCTGGTGCCGAGCTTGAGCTTGGCCGACGGATCGAGGCCGTTGGCACGGGCGAGCTCAGCCGACGATATATGGTTCTTGCGGGCAATGCTGGCGAGCGTGTCGCCGTGATTGACGAAGTGGGTGCTCGGCGGCGCAGCCAACGCCGCAACCGGCTTGGCTGCAGGCGCCATCGCGGGAGCCGCCGCGACGGGAGCCAACGCGGGCGCGGGTGCAGCGGCGGTGGCCGGATGCGGGATGATCAGCTGCTGGCCGGGCGAGAGCGAACGCGGCCCCTTGTAGCCGTTGGCCGCGAGGATCGCCTGCGGCGTGACACGATAACGCTTGGCGAGCACGTCGAGCGTGTCGCTGGTGCCGACGATGATCTTGGTCCCTCCGGCCGGCTGAGCCGCGGCAACGGAACGCGGCGGCACGGTGGCCGTGGTTTCCAGATGCGGCTGCGCCGGGGGCGCGTAGGAGCTGACGCCGCGCCCGCCTCCGGACACGCCACCACCACCCGTGACTGGATAGGATTGCGGTGCGGCCACCGCCGGCGGCGGCAAGGGCTGCGACTGATAATAGCCCGGCTGCGTCTGCGGCCGCGAATATTGCGGCAGCTCGCGCTGCTGCGGCGGCGGGGCCTGCTGCACCGAACCGGTCTGGTCAGAGGAGAAGGGGTTGGAGAAGTTCGACTGGGACAGCCGCGACGACATGTCGGCGCTGCACCCTGCGAAGCTGAAGGAGATCAGCGCCAGCACCGCGACCTGCGGTACGCGGCGCGAGTAAAGCAACTCGGCGACGACGGACATGGTTACTCACTCGTACGCAACAGAACTGGTGTTTTAAGTAAACACGCGCCGAGTAAATAACGGCTTAACCCTCCCAATAAGATGTTGGCCGCGCAGCCGATCCGGAAATCTACAGCTCCCGCGCCACCCCGGGCAGTGCCGGCACGAAGCGGACCTCGACGAGTTCCTTGCGCTCGATCCCAGCTTCGGTGCGGGTCAGGCGGACCAGCGTCTGCACGCCCTGATGCGGGCCGACCGGCGCGATCAGGATGCCGCCGACCTCGAGCCGCTCGACCAAATTGTCCGGAAGCCGCTCCACTGCGGCGGTGACGATGATGCGGTCGAACGGGCCGATATTGGGCGGCAGATTGAGCCCGTCGCCGAGCATCACCTCGACATTGTGACAGTCGAGCTTTTCGAGCCGAGCGCGCGCCGTATCGGCAAGCTTGCGATAGCGTTCGACGGTCAGGACCTGGCCGGCGAGCCGCGACAGCACGGCGGCCTGATAGCCGGAACCTGCCCCGATCTCGAGCACGCGGTGCCGCTTCTGAAGCTGGAGCTGCTCGGTCATGTAGGCCACGACGAAGGGCTGGCTGATGGTCTGCCCGCAGGCGATCGGCAGCGCGCTGTCACGATAAGCGCCCTCGCGATCGGCCTCGTCGACGAAAAGCTCGCGCGGCACCTCCTCCATGGTTCGCAGCACCGCCTGATCGCTGATGCCCCGACGCCTCAGCGAGAGCTGAAACATCATCTTTTCCGGCGGATGCTGATCGGGGGTCATTGCCTGCTTGTGCTGTCGTGCCGGGTCCGGTGGACGTTAAGCCCGGGCGCAGGAATCGTGTTCCTGCTCAGGAACCCATGATAACCTTCGCCTGGAGCATTTGACCACAAATTGGCTTGCCATGGGCGAGCCGCGATGACCATTTTCAGGTATCCGTTCGTCGAAACGCGCATTGCGTCAATTCGTGTTATCTGCGAACGTTTTTGGCAATGGGCAAGGGACTCAACTATGACCGCGACAGGGCTTTCCGGCCGCTCTGTATTCCTCGTCGAGGACGAGGTGATGATCAGGATGATGGTCGCGGACATGCTCGAAGAGCTTGGCTACAAGGTCGCAGCTGAGGCGGGCGACATCACCGAGGCCATGCGGCTCGCCCAGGCGACCGAGTTCGACATCGCCATTCTCGACGTCAACGTCAACGGCAAGGTGATCTCGCCGGTCGCCGACGTGATCAAGGCGAAAGGCTGCCCGTTCATCTTCGCCACCGGCTACGGCTCCTCCGGCCTGCCCGAGCAGTACCGCGACCGGCCGGCGCTCCAGAAACCGTTCCAGCTCGACGCGCTCGGCAAGACCATCGAAGCCGCGCTTCGCGGTGGCTAAAGCATGATCCGGAAAAGTGCGCAGCGGTTTTCCGAAAAGATCATGCTTAAACGACAACCTAAAGCGCGATGACGATTCATCCTGATCGCATCGCGCTTTAGCGTTACTTCAGCGTCGCGCTGAGCTCTTCCGAAAACGCTTCGTTGGTGCGGTCGAGCCTGAGGGGGGTGACCGAGACATAGCGCTCGCGAAGCGCCGCCAGATCAGTGCCGTCGGCCGGCGTATCCATCATCGCGGCGCGCTCGAATCCGATCCAGAAATAGGGATTGCCGCGGCCGTCCTGGCGCTCGTCGATCCTGAGGAAACCGAGATTGCGCTTGCCCTGGCGCGTGACGCGGATGCCCAGCACATCCTCCGGCGCGCAGGACGGGAAATTGACGTTGATGACCGTGTCCTTCGGAATGCCCGCGGCAATCACCTTGCGCAGGATGTCGGGCCCGAACTTGCGCGCGGTGTCCCATGGCGGGCGCTCGCGGGTCTCGACGCTGAACTCCTGCGACAGCGCGAATGACGGCAACCCCAGGATGGTGCCTTCCAGCGCGCCGGCGATGGTGCCGGAATAGACCACGTCCTCGGCGACGTTGCGGCCCTTGTTGACCCCGGACAGCACGACGTCAGGCAGCTTGGCACCGAGGATATGGCGCGCGCCCATGATGACGCAGTCGGTCGGCGTGCCGCGCACGGCAAAGTGCCGCGGCCCGACTTCGCGCAAGCGCAAGGGATCGTTCAGCGACAGCGAGTGCGACACGCCGGACTGGTCGAGCTCGGGCGCCACCACCCAGACGTCGTCGGACAGCGCGCGCGCGATCTCCTCCACGACCTTGAGGCCGGGGGCATGAATGCCGTCGTCATTGGTGCAGAGAATACGCATGCGAAGGGTCGATTCCAAAAAAGCGGGGTCTGAGCCGTCTTATCCGGCTCCGGCCGATCAGGCAAACCGGCTGATCAGGGGTTCCTGCCTGAACCCGTTAGCGGCGGATGCGCCATTGTGGAAGGAAGCGCGCCAGCCGCCCCTCCGCACGCAGACTCATCGCGGGTACCGCCGGACTGACGACGGCAGCCTCGATCACGCCGAGCGCCTCCAATTGCGCAACGAACGCATCCGGCTCCGGCTCTCGCGGAAAGCGTTCGCGCGCCACCGTCAGCGCGTTGTCGAAGTCGGCAGCGTTCACACCGGGCTTGGCCCGCCGGCTCTGCACGAGGTCGTCGTCCCAGAGCCGGGCGATCTCGATGTCCAGCACGCCGCGCAGGCGCTGATCGACGGCCTGGATCCCGGCCCCCGTCACCGCCCATTGTCGGCCGACCCAGAAGATGTCGCGGTGCAAGGCCATGAACGGAGGGTTCGCGTTGCGGGTGGCCGGCAGGATAGCCGGCCGCCCGATCTTCGCAACCAAACGTTTCTGCGTTTCAGGCAGGTAACACGCCCTACTCGCGCCCGATCACCTTCACGCCGCCCATATAGGGCTGAAGCACGTCGGGGACCGCGATCGAGCCGTCCTCCTGCTGATAGGTCTCCATCACGGCGATCAGCGCGCGGCCGAGCGCGGTGCCCGAGCCGTTCAGCGTGTGGACGAAACGCGGCTTGCCGTCGGGACCGCGCGAGCGCGCATCCATGCGGCGTGCCTGGAAGTCGCCGCAGACCGAGCAGCTCGAGATCTCGCGGAATGCCCCGCCCTCGCCCTGCCCCGGCATCCAGACCTCAATGTCATAGGTTTTTTGCGACGAGAAACCCATGTCTCCTGCGCAAAGCGTCATCACGCGATAATGCAGCCCGAGCCGCTGCAGCACCTGCTCGGCGCAGGACAGCATGCGCTCCAGCTCGTCCTTGCTCACCTCCGGCGTCGTGATCGAGACCAGCTCGACCTTGGTGAACTGGTGCTGACGGATCATGCCGCGCGTGTCACGTCCGGCCGCGCCGGCCTCGGCGCGGAAGCACGGCGTCAGCGCGGTGAGCCGCATCGGCAATTGCTTCTCGTCGAGGATGGATTCGCGCGCGAGGTTGGTGAGCGAGACTTCCGCGGTCGGAATGAGGCCGAGGCGCTCTGTCCTCAGCCGCTCCTGGTCGGGCGAGGCAAGGAGCTCGCCCTTGATCGCCCAGAACTGATCATCCTCGAACTTCGGCAATTGTCCGGTGCCGAACATGATCTCGTTGCGCACCAGCAGCGGCGGATTGATCTCGGTATAGCCGTGCTCGTCGACATGCAGATTCAGCATGAACTGGCCGAGCGCGCGTTCGAGCCGCGCCAGTCCCTTCTTCAGCACGACGAAGCGTGCGCCGGAGAGCTTTGCCGCCGCCTCGAAATCCATGTCACCGAGCGCGGTGCCGAGATCGTCATGCAGCTTCGGCGCAAAGCCGTAGTTGCGCTTGTTGCCGAATACGTGGTGCTGCACGTTGCCGTGCTCGTCGACACCATCGGGCACGTCGTCGAACGGAATGTTCGGGATGGCGGACAGCTCTTTGGTCAGCTCCTCATCGGCGGCTTTCGCGGCGGCTTCGAGCTGCGGCATCGTGGTCTTGAGCTCGGCGACCTCGGCCATCAGCTTGGCCGCGCGCGCCTCGTCCTTCGCCTTCTTGGCATCGCCGATTTCCTTGGAGGCCGCGTTGCGCCGAGCCTGCGCCTGCTCGGAGGCCAGGATCGCCGCGCGCCGCGTCTCGTCGATCGCGAGCAGCGAGGCCGACAACGGCTTCAGGCCGCGCCGGGCGAGGCCGGCGTCGAAGGCTTGCGGATTGTCGCGGATCGATTTGATGTCGTGCATGGCTGTCTTCCCGTCATGGCCGGGTTAATCCCGGCCATCCACGTATCTGCCGCCTTAGATCAAGTCGTGGATGCCCGGGTCAAGCCCGGGCATGACGAATCATGGGCTGAATGGCGCTATGATAGAGCGAAAGCGCCTCTACTCCGCCGGATTGGCCGGCGTCGACACGTCGGTGCCGGTGGTCGCCTGCGAGGCTGCCGCCGCCTTCTTCTCCACCATCCCCACCGCGATGATCGAACCCTCGTAGAGCAAGAGCAAGGGAAGCGCGAGCGAGCACTGGCTGAGCACGTCGGGCGGGGTCAGCACCGCCGCGATGACGAAGGCGATGACGATGAAATAGCGGCGCTTCTCGCGCAGCATCTTCGAGGTCACGATGCCGATCCGCCCGAGCAGCGTCAGGATCACCGGAAGCTGGAAGGCGATGCCGAAGGCGAAGATCAACGACATCATCAGCGACAGATATTCGCCGACCTTGGGCAAAAGCTGGATCTGCGCGGTCTCGTCGCTGCCGGCCTGCTGCATGCCGAGCGAGAAGCGGACCAGCATCGGCAGCACGACGAAATAGACCAGCGCCGCGCCGAGCACGAAGAAGAACGGCGTTGCGACCAGGTACGGCAGGAAGGCCTGCTTCTCGTGCTTGTACAGCCCGGGCGCGACGAATTTGTAGATCTGCGTCGCCACGATCGGGAACGAGATGAAGCCGGCGCCGAAAAGCGCGAGCTTGAGCTGGGTGATGAAATATTCCAGCAGCGCCGTGTAGATGAACTTGGAATTCTCCGGACCCGCGACCCACACGAACGGCCAGACCAGCACGTTGTAGATCTGCTTGGCGAAGAAGAAGCAGAAGATGAAGGCCACGCCAAAGCCGAGCAGCGCCTTGATCAGCCGCGAGCGCAGCTCGATCAGGTGGTCCATCAGCGGGGCTTTGCTGGCCTCGATATCGGCGTCGCTCATGACGCTTTGGCGTCCTTGATCGCTTCGGATGGCGCGGTGTCCTGCGCAACCTGCGCCTGCTCGACCTCACGGGTGATGGCGAGCGGCTCGTTCGCAGCCGCATGCGCCTCGGCTTCCATGAAGGTCGCGGGCGTCGGCGCTTCCGGAGTGGTAGGAGTGACAGGCGCTTCAATTGAAGTCGGCGGCGGTTCGACAGCCGTCGTGGTCGGCGTCTCGGCGGGCTTGTCCAGCGCGTCGACGCGGAGCGCGTCGCTGACGTCCTTCTGGAGCGAGGACAGCGGATTGAAGCCGGTCGCGGCTTCCTTGACCTCGTCGAAGCTCTTCTTGAGGTCGGCCATTTCGGCCTCGCGCATCGCTTCCTGGAACTGGCCCTGGAATTCGGCGGCCATCTTGCGGGCCTTGCCCATCCACTGTCCGACCATGCGCAGCACGCCCGGCAGCTCTTTCGGGCCGATGGCGATCAAGGCCACGACCCCGATCAGGACCAGTTCACTCCACCCGATGTCGAACATGAGGTCTTCCGTTCACGCGAAGCCGCAGCCGACCCAATCCCTTGCGCGCAGGATCGGGCCGCACCCCGCGTCTCGCGTGCTCTTTGGCTCAGACGGCCTTGCTGCCGACGTCGGACCGCGCCGCGGTCGGCGCATTGTTGTGCTCGATGGACTTGGCCGGCTCGGGCTTCTCGGCGGGCTTGTCGTCGTCCTGCATGCCCTTCTTGAACGCCTTGATGCCCTGCGCCACGTCGCCCATCAGATCCGAAATCTTGCCGCGGCCGAACAGCAGCAGGACCACTGCGATCACCAGGATCCAGTGCCAAATGCTGAGTGAACCCATCCTGCAACCCTCCAAACGCGCATGGCCGGGGACCCGGCCGATCTTCACTGAAACCTAGGCTTGGCGGGTGTCAAAAACAAGGACCAAGGCAGCGCCAATTCGCTGTTGGCACTACGTAATCTTGCTAGTGTTAACCGGTCGCAGGGCACCGGTAAAACGCAAAGGCCTCACTCTTCGGTGCCGCCTTCGCCGCCCTCCTCTTGGCCGCCTTCCGGTGCCTCCTCCGGAGTCTCGGGCTCAACCGCAGGCGCCAGCGCCAGATCGAGATCCTCGCCCGGTTCCAAGGGATCCTCGTCCTCGCGGAGCTGCGGGTCGTCCGACGGCGTCGGCACGCTGAATCCGGTCGGCAGGCGCGAATCCAAGAGGCCCGTGCCCTTCAGCTCCTCGAGACCCGGCAGATCGCCGAGCTGTTCCAGGGTGAATTGCGACAGGAAGTCCTCGGTGGTTCCGAAGGTCAACGGACGGCCCGGCGTCTTGCGGCGGCCACGCGGCTTGATCCAGCCGGTCTCCAGCAGCACGTCGAGCGTGCCCTTCGAGGTGACGACGCCGCGGATCTCCTCGATCTCGGCGCGCGTCACCGGCTGGTGATAGGCGATGATCGCCAGCACCTCGATTGCCGCGCGCGACAGGCGGCGGGTCTCGGTGCTCTCCCGCGTCATCAGCCAGGCGAGATCGCCGGCGGTGCGGAAGGTCCATTTGTTCGCAACGCGAACGAGATTCACCCCGCGCAAGGAATAGTCGGCCTGCAATTGCTCGAGCGCGGCCTTGACGTCGACGCCCTCGGGCATGCGCTTGGCCAGCGTCGCGGTATCCAGCGGTTCACTCGAAGCGAACAGCAGTGCTTCCAGCAGCCGCAATTCCTCGGGACGTGCCTGGGATTCGTTCTCCATCGGCTCGGCCTCTTCTACCCGCACTTCAGCCAGGCTTGCCATGGCAGCTTCTCCTTCTTGCACTTAACCGACCGGCGCATCAGGCGCAGGAGCTGCGTCCGGCACCGGTTTGGGGCGCCCCTTCCGGAAATAGATGGGCGCAAACGCCTCTTTCTGGTTCAGCTCCAGCTGACCTTCGCGCACCAATTCGAGCGCAGCAGCAAAGCTCGAGGCGAACACCGTTGCGCGCTGCGTCGGATCGGCGACGTGCCGGACCAGGAAGTCGTCGAGCACGCCCCAATCGTCCTGCTCGCTGATGCTGCCGACCAGCCGCTCCAGCGTGGCGCGCGCCTCGGCGAGCGACCACACCGTGCGCTTGGCCAGATGCACGCTCGCCAGCACGCGCGACTGGCGCTGCGAGGCGTAGGCGGTGAGCAAATCGTACAGCGTCGCCGTGTATTTCGGGTGCTTGATCTCGGCGATCTGCTCGGGCTCGCCGCGCGGGAAGATGTCGCGCAGCAATTGCTGCCTGTTCATCAGCCGGTTGGCGGCTTCGCGAATGGCCTCCAGCCGGCGCAGGCGGTTGGCGAGCGCCGTCGCCATCTGCTCGGCGCTCGGGCCTTCCGCGCTCGGCGGCTCCGGCAGCAGCAGGCGCGACTTCAGGAAGGCGAGCCATGCCGCCATGACGAGGTAATCGGCGGCGAGCTCGAGCCGGATCTTTCGCGCGGCTTCGATGAAGTGGAGATACTGGTCGGCCAGCGCCAGGATCGAGATCTTGGCGAGGTCGACCTTCTGCTGCCGCGCCAGCGCGAGCAGCAGATCGAGCGGACCCTCATAGCCCTCGACGTCCACCACCAACGCCGGCTCACCCTCGGCAAGCTCTGCGGGCCGCCCGGTTTCGAAAGATAGAATTTCTGCGGTCATGCCGATGCCGTGTTTGCCCGTGCGATCAATGCGTTCAGCTCAGTGCGTGCGGCGACGCGATCGAGCGGTTGCGGCGCCTTGCGCGCGGCGAGCGCGGCGTTCGCCCGCTCCAGCGCCCTGCCCGACAGCTCAGGTGTCTGGCCGGCGACCTCGCGCATCTCCTCGATATTGCCGTTGCAATGCAGGGCCACATCGCAGCCGGCCGCGAAGATGGCGCGGGTCCGCTCGGCGATATTCCCCGACAGCGCGTTCATCGACACGTCATCACTCATTAACAAACCCTGGAACCCGATTGCGCCGCGAATCACGTCAGCAATCATTGTCGCAGATGTCGTCGCCGGATGGGCGGGGTCGACCGCGCTAAACACAACATGTGCAGTCATGGCCATCGGCAGGTCCGACAGCGGCTTGAAGGCGGCGAAGTCGGTCCGTTCCAGCTCGCCCCTGGGCGTATCGACCGTCGGCAGCTTGAAATGGGTGTCGGCAGTGGCCCGGCCATGGCCGGGGATGTGCTTGAGCACCGGCAACACGCCGCCCTGCTCCAGGCCCTCGGTGACCGCGCGCGCGATCGCCGCGACCTTGCCGGGCTCGGTGCCATAGGCCCTGTTCCCGATGACAGCATCGGCACCCTCGACGGGCACGTCGGCCAGCGGCAGGCAATCCACGGTGATGCCGAGATCGGCAAGATCAGCCGCGATCAGGCGGGCGGACAGGCGCGCCGCGGTGAGCCCGAGCGCCGAATCAGTGTCGTACAAGGTCGAGAAAACGGCGCCCGGCGGATAGACCGGCCAGTGCGGCGGACCGAGCCGCTGTACCCTACCGCCTTCCTGATCGATCAGGATGGGCGCGTCGGCAGCACCTGCCGCCGTCCGCAATTCCGCAACCAGTGCAGCGACTTGAGCTGGCGTTGCGACATTGCGCTTGAATAGGATGAAGCCCCATGGGCGCTGGTCGCGGATAAACTCCCGCTCGACGGCGGTCAGTTCCGTTCCGGATACACCGGTAATGAAGGCCCGCGTGCTCATAACGGCCGATTAACCCTGACCCGCGAGGGGGTCAAGGAAACGGCCGTTAATTCCTCTGGACGAAGCAGGCGGACAAGCCTGCGGACTTCAGGCTGTTGCAGGCGTGCGTCGCTTCCTCTGCCGAACCATAGGGCCCAGCGAAGGCGCGGTAGACGACCCCCTTGCCCTTGTCGCTGAGGTCGACCCGCTTGATCACCGGCGAACGGGAGCCGAGCACGCTGCCATATTTGCTCTGAAGCACGCGATACGACGCGGCCGCGCTATCCTCGCTCTGCTGCGAGGAGACCTGCACGATGTAGCCGCCACCGCCGCTGCTGGCGGGCGCGATTTGCGTCGGGGTGGTCGCAGCCATCCGCTGCGGCGGTTCGGCTGCCGGGACCGATTGCGGCGCCAGCGACATCGGCTGGTTGGCGCTGGCATTGGCCGAGGTCGGCGGATTGCGCGGCGCGACCGGCGCAACGGGCGCAGCCACAGGCTTCGGCGCAGCCGTTGGCCTGGCGGCAGCGGCCGATTGCGGCGTGGCGCTGTCGGTCTGATCGCCCTTCACGGCGACAGTCCTGATCGGGCGCGGCGAATTGTTCGACATCGTGCCGTTGCTCGCGCCCGTGCTCGGCGGCGGCACCGCAGACGGCGACACGCTCGCCACCGACGGCGGGTTCGCATTCTGGTTCAGCGGCGGGAACACCACGCGAGGACCGCCCGCCTTGGCGTTGACGTCGACCGGCGCCTCTTCCCGCGGCACGATCTTCTCGGTGCCATCGCCGCTCACCATGCGATCCGGCACCTTGGCCGAGGAATCCGTCGGCGCCGGCACGATCTTGGTCGGGGTGTTGTCGGCCTTGATGATCGGCGGCTCGCCGCTGCGGGGCGAGCCGACATAGGTCTTGTAGGCGAAGGCGGCGCCGGTGCCGACCACGGCAAGCGCCAGGATCGCTGCGACCGTCATCATGCCGCCGCGCTGCTTCTTGGGCTCTTCGGGCTCCGCCTCCGGATAGTCGCTCTGATACGCGTAGGGATCGTCGGGATAGGCGGGATCGCGCTGATAATCCTGCTCGCCTGCCTCCAGCCGGCCGTAGAGCGCATCGTCGTAACGCGCCGGATCGGGCTGCTGATGTGGCTCCTGATAGGCCTGTTGCTGGTAAGCCTGATCCTGCTGGTAGGCCTGATCCTGGTAGGATTGCGCCTGATAGGCGTGATCCTGATAAACCTGCGGCTGATGAAGCTCAGGCTCGGGCGCGGCAGGCTGGGCTGAATAGCGGTGCAACGGGTGGACCGGGTTTACGGACACGGGATAGTCTGGCTCGGGAGCTGGCGCCGGCTGCGGCTGCACGTTGGCCCGCCGCATCCATGAGGGCGGCCCGGGCTGCGCCGGGGGGGCCTGCTCGGCATAGTCCTGTTGATAATCGTCCTGTCGATCCTCTTGCCGATAGTCGTCGTCCTGATAGCCCTGCGCGGGCGCGGGGGCTGCCGGCGGATGTGCGCCGGGCCGCCCCTGAGCTGCGAAGGGATCGGTCTGTCCGATCAGGCGGGCGAGCTCGGCCAAGGGATCGCTCTCCGCCTTGCCATGCTGGGCGCCACCGCGACCATAGTCATCGGAGGGCAACGGTCTGTCCTGATATCGTTCGGCCATCGTGATGATGCGTCCCTTCGGGAAAGCCGCGCGCCCCTCGACCAAGGCACGGCTTTCGACCCACAAGGCTTTCAACCAAGTCTAAGCGATCCGGCTTCTGCCGGTTACCCCCGATATTCCCCTTAAGTAGTTCGCCCCAAACTACCGCATCTCGTTCGGAGCATGGACGCCGAGGATGGCGAGGCCCGATGCCAGAACCGAGACGACGCCCTGGACCATGGCCAGTCGCGCCTTTGTAAGCTCTGCATCATTATTGATAATGAAGCGTAAATAGGGCAAATCGCGCCCCTTCGTCCAAAGTGCATGAAATTCGCTGGCTAAATCATAGAGATAAAAGGCAATTCGGTGCGGCTCGTGGGCCGCGGCTGCGGCTTCCAGCATGCGCGGAAATATTGCGAGACGCTTGAGCAGGTCGAGCTCGACGGGGTCTGAGAGCCGTTCCACCGCCGACTCAGCGAGCCAGGCGATCCGCTCGCCGGCATCCTCCGGCAGTTCCGGGAACACCTCCGTCCGCGCGTTGCGGAAGATCGAGTGGCCGCGAGCGTGGCCGTACTGGACGTAGAACACCGGGTTGTCGCGCGACTGTTCCATGACCTTGGCGAGGTCGAAGTCGAGCACGGCGTCGTTCTTCCTGTAGAGCATCATGAAGCGGACGGCGTCCTGGCCGACCTCATCCACCACCTCACGCAAGGTGACGAAGTCCCCGCTCCGCTTGGACATTTTCACCGGCTCGCCGTTGCGCAGCAACTTGACGAGCTGGACGATCTTGACGTCGAGCGAGCCCTTGCCCGACGTCGTCGCCTTTACCGCCGCCTGCATGCGCTTGATATAGCCGCCATGGTCGGCGCCCCAGACGTCGATCATTTCCGCAAAACCGCGGTCGAACTTGTTCTTGTGGTAGGCGATGTCGGCGGCGAAGTAGGTGTAGGAATTGTCCGACTTGATCAGCGGACGATCGACGTCGTCGCCGTAAGCCGTCGCCTTGAACAGCAGCTGCTCGCGGTCTTCCCAATCCTCGACCGGCGCGCCCTTCGGCGGCGGCAGGCGGCCTTCGTAGACGTCGCCCTTGGCCTTCAGGAAATCGATGGTCTCGGCAACCTTGTTGTTGCCGGTCTCGATCAGCGAGCGCTCCGAGAAAAACACATCATGACGGATGTTGAGGGCGGCGAGATCGTCCTTGATCTCGTCCATCATCATCGCGATCGCCTTGGCGCGCACCGTCGGCAGCCATTCGACCTCGCTCATCGCGAGGAGCTTGTCGCCGTGCTCTTTCGCCAGCGCCGCGCCGACCGGCTTCAGATAGTCGCCCGGATAGAGCCCTTCCGGGATCGCACCGATGTCCTCGCCGAGCGCCTCGCGGTACCGCAGGAACGCGGAGCGCGCGAGCACGTCGACCTGGGCGCCGGCGTCGTTGATGTAATATTCGCGCGCGACGTCGTGGCCTGCGAAACGGAGCAGGCTCGCCAGCGCGTCACCAAACACGGCGCCGCGGCAATGGCCGACATGCATCGGTCCGGTCGGATTGGCCGAGACGTATTCGACATTGACCTTGGACCCGCCGCGGACGCGGCCGTAATCGGCGCCCTCGCGCAGCACGGTCCGCAGCGCCTCGGCCCAGGCGGCGGGCTTCAAGGTCAGATTGATGAAGCCGGGACCGGCGACGTCGACCTTCGCGATCAGCGCGTCGGCGCGCAGCCGCTCGGCGATCTGCTCGGCGAGGTCGCGCGGCTTGGCCTTTGCCTCTTTCGCCAGCACCATGGCAGCGTTGGTCGCCATGTCACCATGGGAGGGATCGCGCGGCGGCTCGACCACCACGCGCGAGAAATCGATGCCCTCGGGCCAGTTGGCTTCCACGGCCAGCGTACGGCAGGCGGCGTGCACGCGTGCAAGCACGTCGGCGAACAAATGCAGTGCTGAGGATGTGTCGGGCATGGCCGCCGCCTAACGCAAATCCGGGGTCGAGTCAAAAAGCCGCTGGTGCTCGGTCAGGGCGAACCGGTCGGTCATTCCGGCAATGAAATTGCCGATCCGGCGGGCCCGGTCACCCTCATTGTCAGCCTCCGCCCCCGAGAGCCATTCCGGCGGCAGCTCGCCCGGGGATTTCAGGTATCTCGCGAACAGGTCGAACAGGATCTGCTCCGCCTCCCCCATCACCCGCATCACCCGCTTGTGACGGTACATGTGCTGGTAGAGGAAGGTCTTGATGGCGGCCTCCTCCTCGGCGACCTCGGCCGGAAATGCGACCAGCGCCCGGCTCTGCTGGCGGACATCCTGGGCCGATTGGGGCTTCAGCGCGGCGAGGTTCTTCTGCGCCTGCGCGAACACCGCACCGATCAGGTGCGAGATCAGCTCGCGCACCAGCTCGGCACCGCGCCTGAGGTCCTCGAGGTCGGGATAGTGCGCCGAGGTCTCGGCGATGATCTCAGCCGTGAGCGGCATCACCTTGAGATCGTCGAGATGGAACAGGCCGGCACGCAGACCATCGTCGATGTCGTGGGCGTCATAGGCGATGTCGTCGGCGATGGCGGCGACCTGCGCCTCCAGCGAGGCGAAGCTCCACAATTCGAGGTCGTAGGTCTCGATATAGTCGGCGATGCCGACGGGAATGCCGTGCTCGCGATAGCGCCCCACCGGCGCGCCGCTGTGGTCGGTCAGCGGACCGTTATGCTTGACGATGCCCTCCAGCGACTCCCAGGTCAGGTTGAGCCCGTCGAAATCAGGGTAGCGATGCTCGAGCGAAGCGACGACGCGGAGCGTCTGGGCGTTGTGGTCGAAGCCGCCAAAATCCTTCAGGCAGGCGTCCAGCGCCCGCTCGCCGGCATGGCCGAACGGGGGATGACCGAGATCGTGGGCCAGCGCCAGGGTTTCGGTGAGATCCTCGTCCAGCCCGAGCTGCCGGGCCAGCGCACGGGCGATCTGCGCCACCTCCAGCGAATGGGTCAGCCGGGTGCGGTAGTGGTCGCCCTCGTGGAACACGAACACCTGGGTCTTGTACTTCAGGCGGCGGAACGCGGTGGAGTGGATCACCCGGTCGCAATCCCGCCGGAACGGGCTGCGGGTCCGGCTCGGCGGCTCCGCGACCAGCCGGCCGCGGCTGCGGTCGGGATCGCAGGCATAGGGCGCATGGGGGGCAGCCATTCCGACGGACACGACGAATTTAGTCCCTATCCATTTGATTCTGCGTATCCTTGCACTTAACTATGCCGGACGCGGGATACCAAATGAATTGGGCAAGTGAACCTGGTATGACCGCGGGACTATCGGAGACGAGCCATGACGACCGACGTGACCATCAGTGACCGCGCCGCACGCCGGATTGGGGAGATCCTCAAGGGCGAAGGCTCTGGCGCGATGCTGCGCATCTCGGTCGAGGGCGGCGGCTGCTCGGGTTTCCAGTACAAATTCGACATCGACCGTGCGCGAACCGACGACGATCTCGTGATCGAGCAGGACAATGCGGTGGTGCTGGTCGATTCCGCCTCGCAGCCGTTCCTGGCGGGATCGCAGGTCGATTTCGTCGACGACCTGATCGGCGCCTCGTTCCGCGTCAACAATCCGAACGCCACGGCATCCTGCGGCTGCGGCACCAGCTTCTCGGTCTGACCGCCTACGCGCCTGTTATCTGCCTCTCCTCATCCGTCCACTCCATCTCGGCCGGCATCAGCTCCGGCTGCAGCGGCGCGTCCTCGGACATCACGTGGCCGTCGAGCGCACGCAGCAAGGCCGCGACCAGCGCCGGCTTGCGCAGCGGCTTGGCGAGGAAGTCCGACATGCCCGCCTCGCGGCAGATCCTGACATCCTCGGGGAAGGCATTGGCGGTCAGCGCGACGATCGGCAAGGCCGCGAAGCGCCCGCCTTGCGCACGGATCGCGCGGGTGGCGGCAAGCCCGTCCATGTCGGGCATGCGCACGTCCATCAGCACCACATCGTAATTGCCTTCGGATGCTGCCGCGACGGCCTCAGCGCCGTCGGTGACGACGCGCAGCTCGACGTCGAAGGCCCCCAACATCTTGCTCACGACCATGCGGTTGACCGCATCGTCCTCCGCGACCAGCACCTTCAGCGGCCGATCGAGACCGGCGATACGGGTCTTGAGCTCGTGGGCCTCATCGTGGCCGGCCGTCTGCTCGGAGGCCTGCGCCTGGCTCCAGGGCAGGACCAGCGTGAAGCGGAAGGTCGATCCCTCGCCCGGCGTCGAGGTGACGCCGATAGTGCCGCCCATCTGCTCGATGATGCGCCGGGAGATCGCAAGCCCGAGCCCGGTGCCGCCGAAGCGGCGGCTGATCGAGGCGTCGGCCTGCGCGAAGTCGCTGAAGAGCTGGCCAAGCTTTTCGGGGGCGATGCCGATGCCGCTGTCGGTCACCGTCCATTCGACGGTCGCCAGCAAGTCGCGGCGCGCCTGGCAGGTCGCCGAGATCGTCACCTCGCCTTCATCGGTGAACTTCACCGCGTTGGACGCGAGGTTGAGCAGCACCTGGCGGATGCGCGCGACGTCGCCGCGCAGCGTCGGCGGCAGGTTCGGGTCGAGTGCCAGCTTGACCGTCAGCCCCTTGCCCTTGGCGCTCGCGCGGACCACGGTCACGACAGCCTCCACCAGCGCCTGCGGGGCGAAGTCGATCACTTCGAAGGTGAAGCGCCCGGCCTCGAGCTTGGACAGGTCGAGGATGTCGTTGAGGATGCGCTGGAGATTGTCGCCGGACTCGCGGATCGTGGTCACGGCCTCGCGCTGCTCCGGATCGAGCTTGGTTTCGAGCAGCATGCTGGCAAGCCCGAGCACGCCGTTCATGGGCGTGCGGATCTCGTGGCTCATCACGGCGAGGAAGTCCGACTTGGCGCGGCTCTCGGCCTCGGCCTTTTCCGCGCGCCAGCGTTCGGTCACGTCGCGGCCGAAGCCGCGATAGCCCAAAAATTGTCCCTCGCGATCATAGGCCGGCTTGGCCGTCAGCGACCACAGCCGCGCCTCGCCGCCGGCGACGACCTTGAGGTTCATCTCGTGCAGCGGCTCGTTCTGCTCCATCAGGCCGACGACGTTGTAGGCCGCGCTCTTGTCCTCGGGGCACAGCATGTCGAGCACGTCGGCGAAATGCGATCCCTTCAATAGCGGCAGCGGCAACTGAGCGACGTCTGCGAAGCGCTCGGGCACGTCGACCAGATGCCCTTCGGCGTCGGTCTGCCACAACCAGTCGCTGGCGTTCTCCTGGAAGTCCTTCAGCAGCAGCGAGATGATCTCGGTCTGGCGTTCGAGCTCGAGCTGGGCCTTGAGATTGCCGAGGAACAGATTGCCCTGCGAGACGATGCTGCGCGCCATGAAAAATGCGAACAGCAGCAGGAACACCGCCGTCACCAGATACGGCCCGGCGCCGCAGAGCAATAGCGCCCCGGCGCAGGCGGTCGTCATGGTGGCGAGATAGACGAGGCCGGCGCGCGGGAACGTCGACAGCGTGAAGGCGCCGCCCGACATCATGCCGACCATCAGGCAGGCCAGGATCAGCTGGCTCGTCGGCTCGATGCGGCTGAACAGAGCGAGCGGCAGCGCGCCCCAGATCGCGGCGAGCAAGACCGCCTGCCGCAGCATCTGCCGCGCAGCGCGGGGCGAGGCCTCTTGCGGCGGGTTCTGATGCGACCGCCGCCAGGCGCGCACCGCGAGCGAGGCGGTGGCGGCGAGCGTCAGGCCCCAGATCGCGAGGAAGTCGTTCCATCCCCTGCCCCAGAACAGGATCAGCACGATGGCGACGTTCAGCATCGTCACCGCCATCGTCACGGGGATCAGCCGCGTCACGGCGTCGATCTGCTTGGCGCGGATGCGGCGGATCTCGCGCTCGCTGAGATCGGCGGTCAGGCCGTCCTCGATCTCGAAGCCACCGAGCCAATACAGGAACGCGCCGATCAGGCCGTCACGCGGCTCGGTTCGCTTCATCGATTTGTCCGGCCATCCCATTCGCGGAACCTTTTGACGATCAATGGCCTGCCGCCTGCTTAAGCCGGGTTAATTTTGTGGGAGATTTTGCGGCGTCCTTGACGGGCGCGTTTGCAGTTTGTTCTAACCATGGCCCCTTCCCGGAGCCCGCCGACATGACCATCAGAGTTGCCACCTGGAACGTGAACTCGGTCCGGCAGCGGATCGACCTCCTGCTGACCTGGCTGAGGGAGTGCCAGCCGGACATCGTCTGCCTCCAGGAGATCAAATGCGTCGACGAGGCCTTCCCGCGGCTCGAGATCGAGGCGCTCGGCTACAACGTGGTCACGCACGGGCAGAAGACGTTCAATGGCGTCGCGCTGCTCTCCAAGCTCCGGTTCGACGAGACCAAGTCGGGGCTCGCCGGCGACGACGAGGACGCCCATGCCCGATTCATCGAGGGTGTGGTCACGCTCAAGCGCGGGGTGCTGCGCATCGCCTGCCTCTATCTGCCCAACGGCAATCCGGTCGGGACGGAGAAATATCCCTACAAGCTCAAATGGATGTCGCGGCTTCTTGACTATTCGAAGGAACGCCTCAAGGCCGAGGAGCCGCTGATCCTCGCCGGCGATTTCAACGTCATCCCGCACGCCCGCGACGTGCACAATCCGGCCGCCTGGACCGAGGACGCCCTGTTCAAGCCCGAGACGCGGGAGAGCTTTCAGTCCCTGCTCGGCCTCGGCCTCACCGATGCCTTGCGGGCCGTCACGGATGAGCCCGGGCTTTACACCTTCTGGGACTACCAGGCCGGGGCCTGGCAGAAGAACCAGGGCCTGCGGATCGACCATCTGCTGCTGTCGCCACAGGCCAGCGACCGGCTCGCCAATGTCGGGATCGACAGCTATGTGCGCGGCTGGGAGAAGCCCTCGGACCACGTGCCGGTGTGGGCGGATCTGGATCTGGAGGCGGCGTAACGTCCGCAGAGTTGGTGGGCCCGCTGCGCTTTGCCCACCCTACCGGCACCGAGTTGCCGCCCTACTCCCGGCGGCCGCCCTGCACCCACTGTTCCAGCATTTGCAGGCACATGGCGCGGTCGTCGTCGGAGGCCTTGGCGAAGGCGCGGCTGTAGCTTTCCTTGATCCAGGTTTCGTCGGCACCGGCGCTGTCGCGCGCCAGCGTCAGCCACATCAGGCCGCGCGCGGCCTGTCGCGGCAGACGGTCGCCGTTGAACAGCATCTGGCCGAGCAGCGCCTGCGCCTCGTGCTGGCCCTTCTGCGCGGCGAGGCCGAGCCAGCGCGCGCCGTAGCGGAAATCCTCGCGCGAGGCGTCCGGCGTCTTCAGGTAGAGCCGGGCGAGATCATATTGCGCGTCGGCATTGCCGAAATAGGAGGCAGCATAGGAGAACATCTCCCGCGCCCGCTCCGGGTCCGACTTGACCTTCGAGTTCGGGATGCCGCTCAGATAGTAGCGGCCGAGCGCGACGAAGGCGTTGGCCACGATCTGCGCCTGCGGCGCCGACGGGCTGTCCTCGGCATGCGCATTGGCGATCCGGCTGAAATATTCGAAGGCGCGCACATCGTCCTGGGCGACGCCGTCGCCATTGGCGTACATGCGGCCGAGCTTCCACTGCGCGATGGGGTGACCACCCTCGGCGGCATATTGCAGCGCACTGAGCGAGGTCTCCTGAGGCACGGCCGCCGGCGCGACTTTACCGCGTGCGGTCGCCGCGCTCCCCGGCAAGGTGGTCACGACAGGGATGGTCGCGTCCTTCGGGTTGACCGGAGCCCCGTCGAAGGCAAGCGCCGGCGCGGCCAGCGCACCGACCCCCAACACAAACGCAACTATGGCACGCCTAGATGTCCGCATAGCACTGTTTCTCGTGCGCGCCGCCCGGATGGGTCACTGCCCCCCCGACCGCTGGTCCAACCTGTTGAGCATATTTCCAGAGCGCACCCGACGTGTGGTTAGTCGCGCGAGCGGTCCATTTGGTCTTGCGCTGGGCGAGCTCGGCGTCGCTCAATTTTACGTTAAGGGTACCGGCGACCGCGTCGATCTCGATGATGTCGCCGTCCTCGAGCAGCCCGATCGGGCCGCCAATGGCAGCTTCCGGCCCGACATGGCCGATGCAGAAGCCCCGGGTGGCGCCGGAGAAGCGGCCGTCGGTGATGAGCGCGATCTTGCCGCCCATGCCCTGGCCGGTCAGCGCCGCGGTGGTCTGGAGCATTTCCCGCATGCCGGGGCCGCCCTTGGGCCCCTCGTAGCGGATCACGATGACTTCGCCTTCGCGGTAGGTGCGCTTCTGGACTGCCTCGAAAGCATCCTCCTCGCGGTCGAAGCACCTGGCCGGACCGGTAAACCTGAGGTTGGACATTCCCGCGACTTTCACGATCGCACCTTCTGGCGCCAGATTGCCCTTCAGACCGACCACACCGCCTGTCACGGTGATGGGCTTGTCTGCCGGGTGCACCACGTCCTGGTGCGGATTCCACTTCACGCTCTTGAGGTTTTCGGCGATCGTACGGCCCGTGACGGTAAGGCAATCACCGTGCAGGAAGCCGTTGTCGAGCAGCGTCTTCATCAGAAGCGGTATGCCACCTACTTCAAACATGTCTTTGGCGACATAACGGCCACCCGGCTTCAAATCCGCGACATATGGTGTCTTTTTGAAGATTTCGGCAACGTCGAACAGGTCGAACTTGATGCCACACTCATGCGCGATCGCCGGTAGGTGCAGCGCAGCATTGGTCGAGCCGCCAGAGGCGGCGACCACGGCGGCGGCATTCTCCAGCGCCTTGCGGGTGACGATGTCGCGCGGCCGGATGTTTTGGGCGATCAGGTCCATCACCTGCTCACCCGCGGTCATGCAGAAGGCGTCGCGGATTTCATAGGGGGCCGGGGCACCGGCCGAGTAAGGCAGTGCGAGGCCGATCGCCTCGGACACGGTCGCCATGGTGTTGGCGGTGAACTGCGCGCCGCAGGCGCCCGCCGAGGGGCACGCCACGCGTTCGATCTCGTCGAGGTCCTCGTCCGACATGGCGCCGACCGAATGCTTGCCGACGGCCTCGAACATGTCCTGCACGGTGACCTGCTGCCCGCGGAACGTGCCGGGCAGGATCGAGCCGCCATAGATGAAGATCGAGGGCACGTTGAGGCGGACCATGGCCATCATCATGCCCGGCAGCGACTTGTCGCAGCCGGCGAGCCCGACCAGGGCGTCATAGGCATGGCCGCGGACGGTCAGCTCGACGGAGTCGGCGATGCATTCGCGCGACGGCAGCGAGGAGCGCATGCCGTCATGCCCCATGGCGATGCCGTCGGTGACGGTGATGGTGCAGAACTCACGCGGGGTGCCGCCGGCTGACGCCACGCCCTTCTTCACCGCCTGCGCCTGGCGCATCAGGGCGATGTTGCAGGGAGCGGCCTCATTCCAGCAGGATGCGACGCCGACGAAAGGCTGGTGGATCTGCTGGGTGGTCAGACCCATGGCGTAGAAATAGGACCGATGCGGCGCGCGCGCAGGGCCTTCCGTCACGTGACGGCTCGGCAGCCTCTGCTTGATGTCGGTCTTCGCGTTCATCGCAAACCAGTTTCCTCGGTCAACCCTTTCAGACCCGAAAAATCAGAGCCAAGATTTGAATCGACCTTGGGATTTTCTCGTGGCCCTTCGAAGACCGCCGCTGCCCGTAAAACATTAGAGTGATTTTATTCATGTTCGGGTGTGGCCAAAAAGCGGCGGCGATGCGAACCGCCGGTGATGAGGGTTAAATCCGAGATGAGTGTTGCGGAGACAGCACAATCGTTACCGGGAAGACACGGGCTGGATTACTGCAATACCCTCAGGAAGATGACGATCCACAACTTCAGATTTTGTGGCACGCGCACTGCGCCCAACTCCTCCTCGGCGACCAGGCGTGCGAAAGTGAGTCGGTGTGCCCTTCCGCTCGTTGGCTACTCCCTCCCGTATCCCGGACAAGTCGCAACGCGCGAGCGTTGCGGCGCAGAGCCGGGACCAGAAACCACAGATAGCGCTCGCGGAGACATGGGCCCCGGCTCTGCAGCGCACCGGACGATGCTTTCGCATCGCCGGGGCGCTGCGCTGCGTCCGGGGCGCGAGAGCGGTGAGTGGCGCGCGCTCTCCACGGTCATTACAATGCGCCAGTGCGCATCCCAGCGGCAGTGCCGTAGAGTGGGCAAAGGCGCATAGCGCCGTGCCCACGATCTCTCTCCATAAGCAACAAGGCGTGGGCACGCTTCCGCTTTGCCCACCCTGCGAGATCGAGTTTGTGGCACGTAGCTCAGCTCACAGACACGCCTCTTCGGCCTCGCGGCGGATTTCGCCCGAGCTTTGCCTGGTCTCGCCACCCTCCAATCCAAGAGGGCGCAGGGAAGGCCGGGTGCCAGCTCGCACCCGCGGTCCGCTGCGCGAAATGCACACGCAGAAAGAACCGCACAGCAGCATACAGGTGGTGCCGATCACTCGGCCTGCCCTGCGCGATGGCTGGACGGCTTATGCCGTGATCTCCCGGGAGCCGACCATTCCTTCTGGCCTCCCTCGCCGTTCGAATTGACGATGCCGTCCACCCGGTTGGGCTCGCGCGCATCTTCGAACAGCTTGACCGTAGCAACGACGGCCAGGACCACACGGTTTTGCCGTACGCACGGCCCGCCATTTCGCCGCAGTTTTTCCTGGCCCCGTCGACGAAGCCGGAAACTTACAGACGAGACGAAGCCTAGCAGCGCCGTCGTCCGCACGAAGCCTCGGGCTCGCAGGGACACCCCGCCCTGCCCGCGCCTCTCGTGCCGACGCTGCCGCGTCCACCGCAAGCCCGGCTCGCGATGCGTGACGACACATGATCGCCCCTCTTGGTGAGCCGGGATGGACCACACATACGCCGAAACCGAATTTCGGTAAAGTGGAATATTTTTGCACGCGTGGATTGACAGAGGGCGACACAGACGCGGTCCCGTAGCGCGGATGGAGCGCCAGCGTAATCCGGGCTACGGCCACGAGCGGCCGCTCAGGCCGACATCGCACGCTTGCGTCCGGCCGGGTCGACCAGACGGACGATCTCGCAGACGGCGACGAGGCCGGCGAGCCAGACGGCGCAGGTCAGGGCGATGCGCGTCACGATGGCGGCGGTGAAGGCGCCCTCGCCGCCGAGGAACGGCGTCGCGGCGAGCAGCGCGATCTCGTAAATCCCGTAGGCGGCGATGAGCGTGATCGCCAGCGCCAACGGCGTGCGGCCTTGCGGCAGCAGGCCGAGCACCACCGACGAGGCCGCGGTCGCCAGAAGCGCAGCCGCGCCGATGACAAAGCCCCAGGCAATCGTGCTGGCATCAACGGGATAATGCAGCACGCCGAAACCGATGATCTGGTTGACGAGCCAGGCGCCGGTGACGACGAGCAGCGCCGGACGCTGCGGCAGCATCGCCGCGGCAATGACGGCGAAGGCCGCGAACGGCGTGGCGCACGCGAACGCAAAGCTTGCGAGCGCGCATGACGCCGTCAGCAGCGCAAAGCAGAACATCGGCGCAAGGCGCGGCGCGACCGGGTGAAGCCGGAAGCGATCGTCACCAGACGGCAGGATGCCGAGAGCCATGGTTGAATCTCCTTCTCTTCGAATTCTAGTCCGTTTGAGGGCGTGTGACGGCCCTGGCGAAAATCAGAACGTTGCGCCGGCCTTGAGCAGATAGGTGCGGCCGGGCAGCGGATAGGCACTGAAGCGGCCGTCCGTGAAGGTGCTCGCGATGGCGTAGTCGTAGTAGAGCGCGTTCAGCACATTGTTGACGCTGAGGGACCAGAAGTAGCGCTCAACCTGGCCGCTGAGCTTGAGATCGATCGTGCCGTTGGCGGGAATCAGCTTCTGGGTGCCCGCCTGGTCGTTGTCCATGCGACGCTCGCTCCAGAAGCGCGCGGTGGCATCGAGCACCACGTAATTCTGCCAGATGTTCCAGGTGACACCCGCACTCGCCGTGTAGCGCGAGACCAGCGGCACGTCGTTGCCGGCCCAGATGCCTTCGCGGAAGACCGCACTTGTATAGGCCACGCCGGAGCGCAGCAGCAGGGCGTCGTTGACGCGATAGGACAGATTGGTCTCAGAGCCGTAGCGGCGGGTCGGATCAAGATTTGTGTTGTAGAACAGGACCGGATTGAAATGGACCTCGTTGGTGAGATCCATCAGATAGAGACTGCTCTGCAGCTGCAACCCGCCGCCCTTGATGCGAACACCGCCCTCGATGTCCTGCGAGGTCTGGGTCTTGAGCTGGAACGTTTGCGGGATCGCAGCGAAGGTCAAGGGATCGAACGAAGGCCCCGAGGACAGGCGCTCGTCGACATCAGGCGTGCGGAACGCGCGAGCTACGCGGCCGAACAGCGAGACCTGGTCGTTCAGACGATGCTCGGCGCCGAGATGCAGCGCATATTGGGTCTCGTTGCTCGTCAGCGGCAACGCGCCGATGTCGGCGTTGAACGGAGCTGCCGGGTCGAAATTGTCGCGTGCCGCAAGACTGACGTTCTGCACCCGCGCGCCGTAGGAGATGTCTGTCGTGGGGGCGATTCCCAATGTGTGCTGGAAATAACCCGCAACGGTCTGCTGCCTGAGGTCGTAATTGTGCCAGGGGGCGAGCCCCTGCCCGGCGCCGCGGTTCTGCTCAAAGCTCGCATCGTAATAGTCGATGCCGGTCAGAAGCTGCGACGGCATGCCGAGCAGCAGGCTCTTCACGCTGAGCCGTGGCGTGATCGACCATGTCGTCAGATGGGAACCGACATAGGTCGACGAGAAGAAGGCCGGAACCGGCGTCGGGGTGGAGAAGAACGCACTCTGCTGCTTCTTGTCGCGCACGCCGCCATCGACGATGAGATCGACGCCGTTGACCAGGGTCTTGGTGAACCCGGCGGTCGCGCCAATACCCTGCTGGTTGGCATAGTTGAACGGCGTGTTGGTCCCCCTTCGGTTGGTCGCGACCTCATTGAGGCCGATCGAGGGATCGACGGTGCGGCCGCCCGGCAGTCGCAGCTCCTGATTGTCACCGGTAACCGTGAGAAAGGCAGTCAGGCCTGGCGTGGTGTAATTGAGATTGCCGACGCCATTCTGCTGGGAATAGCGGTTGTTGTCGCGATAGCCATCGGTCCTGACCGTATTGCCGTAGAACGAGGTCGACCACCGACCGGAATTGAGCGAGGTCGACACGTTGCCGAGCCTGGTGTTGAACGAGCCGAAGCCGGCCTCGATGCGCGCGGTCACGGGCGGTCCGCCGACGCCGTTTTTGGTGACGATGTTGATCACACCGCCGACCGCGTTGTCGCCATAGAGCACCGCGCCGGAATTGCCGCGCGTCACCTCGATGCGCTCGATGGAATTGAGCGGGATGGTGGAGAGGTCCAGCTGTGCCATGTCGACGTCGTTCAACCGCCGGCCGTTGACCAGCACCAGCGTGTTGGCGGTGGCAAAGGCGCCGAAGCCGCGCAGGTCCACGCTGGTCTTGGCGCCGATCTGGCCGCCATAGAACGTCGTGATCTGGGCCCCCGGCGTCTGCGTCGCGATGATCTCGGCAAGCGTCTGCGATGGCGAATGCGCGATATCCGCGGCCGTGATGACGGTCGTGGCGGCCCCGACGATGCCGCCGTTGCCGGCGGCAGCCTCACCGCCGGAGCCGGATGAGCCGGCGCCATTGCCTGCCGGCGCGACATTCGTCCTCACCCCCTGCCGAGCCGCCTCGCCGTCACCGATCGCCCTGGCGCGCGTGCGGTTTTGATCGTCGGGCCTGGTCACCTCGATCGGCGGCAATTGCTCGGCAAGCGCCTGTTGGGCGAAGGCGGAGGACAGATCGAGCGAAGGGAAGGAAACGGATGCGAGCAGGCCGACGCTGAGGCGCCTGGCAGCAGGGACAAGACGGGACACAATGGTAACCTCGGTATGACGTCAGTGGCACGTCACAGCGAACGAGGTTTCACGGCAGAGCGATGGATTGCTCCGGTGAAGCCAATGTCTGTACTCCCCGACCGACATCTTCGCGTGTGACCACGGCTGACGGCAGGTCTCCTGGCTCGCGGGTCGTGACCTTGCGTCGCCTTCCCAGGACCGAGATTCCCAGTGGCATGAGACGAAAGATTCACCGCTTACAGTTGCGGGGGCAGCCGTGGCGTTGAGACAAATCCCTGCGTTGGGACAATCCCGCACCACATTCCCTTTTGATCTCCATGAGGAGAACCGTCGCCGATCATTTACGAGCCGTTCGCCCCGGGAGTCAATCGACCGTTAGGTGCCGGCCGCTCAGGTCCGCCCTCGCACCCGTTGCGCCTGGGCCCAGGCGGCAGCGACGTCGCGCGGCGGAACATCGACGCGCTTGATCGGGGTCAATTCGCCGGAGGCCGAGACGATCGCGGTCTCCTCGCGCCGGCAGCGCGTGCAGACAAAGCGCACCTCGTGTGGAGACGCCGTCCAGCTCGACCGCTTCACGTTGGCTGCCATCGGCCAGGCATCGCAATGCGAGCACGACACCAGAAACCGGCCGGGATCGAGCATACCCATTTCCATCGGACTCCGCGTCCTGCCCACTTGCTTCAATGATTGACCCATGTGAATCGTTCCGGTGCCCAGGCACCGCCCATTCCACAGGTTGCATCCCTACAAGGCAGAAGGCGGTGCGCTCAGCGCGCGCCCTTGAGGGTGCAGGAGGTCGTGCAGGTGACCGTGGTGCCGCGATCGCACGATTTGCAGGCATTGACGCACTGGTTCATGTCGCGGGGATTGTAGCTGTAGTTCCGCATCGGGCAGGTCGGCGTCGAGCCGGTGATGTCCTGCTCCTGGTCGCAGGCCGCCGTCATGAGCGCGAATATGATCACGGCAACGAGGCGCATGTGATTGCCCTGTCAAGCATGGCAAATGACACTCGCGAGGTGCGCTGCATTGCAGCGAACCCCGGCCTTTCCACCACGAGCGATCGCTCGCGAGCGTCAAGGATGCGCGCCAAACCTTAAGAACGGATTGCAGCCGGCGTCAGGCAGCAGCCTTGGTCGCGATCGCCTGCCGCATGTCCACCGCCAGCTGACGGTATTGCTCCGAGAGTTTCAGATAGAACTCGCGCTTGGTGCTGTCGGTGGCGAGCTTGGCGATCAGCTCGCATTCGGCGGTGAGCGTCTCGAACCGTTCCAGCCTGTCCTGAAGTTCCGTCATCGGCGTGTCCCCGTCAAACGCCTCAAGGACATCCAACCTAAGCCCGGGAAATAGGTCACGGCGAACATCGTTATCGAGTAGAAACGTTTTTTCCGGACAGGGCGAGCTGGCGCAACAAAACGGCTATTTCTGCTCCAGCCGCCAGGCGCCGTCCCACCCCTCTTCCGGCGGCTTGGCCTCGAACTGCGCGATGCGGCCGAGCATCGTGCGCGAGGGGCCGTCGCCGGGGACGGCTTCGAGCGCGGCGTTGAAGGCGGCGCGCGCCTCGTCGAAGCGACGGGCCCGATAGGCGGCGAGCGCTTCGGCATAATGCGTGCGCAGGCTGTCCTGCGCGCCGGTGAGTGCGCCCGCCCGCGCCATCACCTCGAAGATCGGCTGCGGCGCGCTCTGGCCCGCGACCGCCAGACGATCGATCTCGCGCAATTCGAGCCGTGCTCCGATCGCGTCAGCAGTTGCCTGCGAGATCAGGATGCGGGTTCCGTAGACCTTGTTGACGGCCTCCAGCCGCGAGGCCAGGTTCACGGCGTCGCCCATCACGGTGAAGCTCATCATCAGCTCGGAGCCGATGCTGCCGGTCAGGACCTCGCCGGTGGCGATGCCGATCCGCAGGTCACACGGCGCCGGCATGGCGCGGATGCCGAGCAGGTCGGGCAGCTGCTTCTGCAGCGCGGGCACCTGGTCGACCATCTCGGTTGCGGCGATGCCGGCCAGGAGCGCCTGCTCGTCTTCCTCGATGAAGGGCGGGCCCCAATAGGACATGATGGCGTCGCCGATATATTTGTCGATGATGCCGCGATTACCCCTGATCGGTCCGGACATCACCGTGAAATAGTGGTTCATCACCCTGACGAGGCCGCGCGGGGTCATGCCCTCGCTCATCGAGGTAAAGCCGCTCATGTCGCAGAACATGATGGTCATGACCCGGCGCTCGCCGTCGATCGCGACCTCGGGCCGGTCGATCAGCCCCTGCACCACCTTGGGATCGATGTAGCGGCCAAAGGTCTCGCGGATGCGCTCGTTGTGCCTGAGCTGCTCGGTCATGCGGTTGAAAGCCGCGGCGAGCTCGCCGATCTCGTCCTGCGTGGAGACGGTGATGGTCTTGTCGAAGCGGCCGGCCTCGACCTCGCGGGTGCCGGCGAGCAGCAGCCGCACCGGGCGTGTGATGCCGCTGGACACCAGGAGCGCAAAGGCAAAGCCGACGATCGCCGCGAGCAACGTCACGATGCCAGAGACGATGATCGCTTGGTGCTGATGGCCGATCACCTGCGACGTGCTGGCGAAGACCTGCTTGAGCATGTCGGCCCGGATCGCATCGATCTTCTGGTTGAACTGGTCGCGCAGCGCGTCGATATGCTCGAGCGTGATGCGCGCTTCCGCCATCTGCTGTGCGTCGATCTGGTTGAGGAGTTTCGCGTGGCTCTCCTTCTGATCGCGGCGCAGCTCGCCGACGGCGGTCTCGATGCGGGTCTCGATCCGTGCCAGCGCGGCGTTGTCGGACGGCGTGCGAGGGTCGTCTATGATCGCGTTGATCAGCTTGCGCGCGCGCTCGGCCTCCTCCTCGATCTTGCGGTCGGCGTCCTCGAACTCGCGAAGGCGCGCCGCATAGGCCTCCTCGTCCGAGGACGCCTGCATCTTCGTCATGATCATCCGCCGCAGCGCCACCGATCGCTCCAGCGAGCGGATGTTGACGCGCGCGAGATCGCCATAGGCCGGGATGTAGCGGTTGGTCAGCTCGTCGAGCAGGACGCCGACCTGGCTCGACATCACCATCGACAGGATCGAGGTGACCAGCATCAGGACGATCAATCCGAGGGCGATACCGACGATCTTGCGCCTGATCGACTGGTTGAAAATCGGCATAGCTGCAGGGACAAAGGCCAAAGGGACGGAGCAAGGGAACTCCATACACCGGATCTTGCTGCGGGAACACGCGCAATCTGGTTCCTCCTGGCGCCCAGGACCATGGCCGGTCGTCGCGCGAGCCCGGATCGTTAACAAAGGTTAAAGGAACTGCCCCCCAGCGGAAGTTCCCTCGTCACATCCGTATTTTGCCGCATTGTTGCGACAGCGTGAGGAATGCGAAACGATGCCGTGGCATCGTTTTCGATGTCGTTGATTCTCAAGCCGCATGTCGTCGCGGACCTTGGTTTGTAGTGGTTTCGCAGGGGGACCATGGGATGAACCAGTGCCTACGCTCGCTCGCGTGTCTCGTTGCCGTGGCCGCAATGGCCCTCCTCCCACCGAGCTGGCGGCGAAGAGCAGCCACAAATCGTCTGCGCCGAAAAAGTCGCATGAGGCGAAAGCCGGCAAGCAGCGACATGCCGTGGCCAAGTCCCGTCACGGCAAGCATGCCGAGGCCAAGCGCAAGTCGAAGAAGACCGGCGACGAGCCGTCAGAGAAGCCGGCCGCCCCGCCCCTCACCGGCGACCTCGCCGCGCTGAAGGATGCGATCGACCTCGCGCGCAAGGGCAAGACGGATGACGCGAGCGCGGCGCGCGACCGCATCACTGATCCCGCCGGTCAGAAGCTCGCCGACTGGTTCATGCTGCGCCATTCCGAGAGCACGGCGAATTTCAAGCGTTATGCCGCCTTCCTTGCCGCCAATCCGGATTGGCCGAGCAGCGCCCTGCTCCGCCGCCGCGCCGAGGCGCGGCTGTGGCAGGAGAAGGCCGACGCGGCCACCGTGCACAAATTCACCATGGACCGCCCGACCAGCGCCAAGGGCAAGTTCGCCCTCGCCCGCGTGCTGCTCGCTGAAGGCGACGTCGACAGGGCTACCCGGCTCGTGCGCGAGGCCTGGCGCACCGACGAATTGTCCGAGCGGAGCGAGGAGGATTCCTACGAAGCGTTCCGCGATCTGCTCAACTCCGAGGATCATCGCGCCCGCATGGACAAGCGGCTCGGCGCCAAGGACTATGCCGGTGCGCGGCGCGCGGCAAAACGGCTCGGCGAGGATGCGCTGGCGATCGTCAAGGCTTGCGCCGCCGTCACCGGCAAGGCCAGCAAGGCCAAGGATGATCTCGAGGACGTACCGACTGAAGCGCGCCGCGATCTCGGCTATGTGCTGTGCCGCGCCCAATGGCACCTCCAGAAGGACCGCATCGACGACGCCGCCGAGGTGATCCTGGCCGCTGCGCCCGACACCATGGCCGCCCAGGATACCGACGCCTGGTGGCGCGAGCGTCGCCTGCTCGCGCGCAAGCTGCTCGACCAGGGCAAGTTCAAGACGGCGTATGACGTGGTGCGCACCGCCGCGGTGCCCGAGAAGGAAGTCTACCGCGTCGATTATCATTTCATGTGCGGCTGGATCGCGCTGCGCTTCCTCGGCGATCCCCAGGCGGCGATGGTGCACTTCGCCGCCATCGACGAAGGCTCGGCCAATCCGATCGCGCTGTCGCGCGCCCATTACTGGCGCGGCCGTGCCGCCGAGGCGATGGGGGCGACGGCCGATGCGCGCATGAGCTACCGGGCGGCCGCGCGCTATCCGACCGCCTATTACGGCCAGCTTGCGCGCGCAAAGCTCGGCCTCGATCGCATCGAGCTGCGACCGCCCTCGCCCGTGCTGGCCGCGCTCGACACCCCGCCCGCAGACGAGCGCGTGCGCGCCGCCGACATGCTCTACGGCATCGGCGAGCGCGACACGGTGTTCTATTACGCCGAGGATTTCGCCAAGGAGAGCACCGACGTGGCGGCCCTCGAGGGCCTCGGCGAACTCGCCGGACAGCGCCGCGATGCGCGCGTGATGCTGGAGGTCGGCAAGTCGGCGCTGGCGCGCGGGCTCGCCCTCGACCATTACGCTTTTCCGACCATCGGCATCCCCGAGCACCAGCAGGTCGCGCCCGCGATCGAGACCAGCGTGATCTATTCGGTGGCGCGCACCGAAAGCTCGTTCGACCAGCGCGACAAGTCGCCGGCCAATGCGGTCGGGCTGATGCAGGTGACGCCTGAAGCCGGCCGCGACACCGCCAAGCGCTTTGGCCTGACTTACGACTGGGACAAGATGGTCTCCGATCCCGTCTACAACACGCAAATGGGCGCGGCCGAGCTCAGCGCGCTGCTGTCGGAATATCGCGGCAACCAGATCATGACCTTTGCCGGCTACAATGCCGGCCGCGGCCGCGTGCGCGAATGGGTGCAGGCGCGCGGCGACCCCAGGGATCCCAAGGTCGATCCGGTCGACTGGGTCGAGCGCATCCCGCTGTCGGAGACGCGCAACTACGTCCAGCGCGTGATGGAGAACGTGCTGGTGTACCGCGCCAGGTTCGAGGGCAGCAGCATGATCGCCGGCAAGTCCGACCAGCGCGTCACGACGCAGGAAGTGAGCGCGGCACCAACGGGATCGGCCGCAGCCCTCTCGCCCTAGCCTCGCCACCGCCGGGGCTGGACGCGGCGCGGGCTGGACGCGGTGACTGCGGCCGACTGTTCTGCGCGGCCGTCATCGAGCTAGCCGTCACCTCCTTCCATGGTCAGAAGGTCGTACTCGCGCAGATATGCCTCGGCCAATGAGCGCGACAGCGCGCCCATCTGAATCATCCAGCCCCAGCTCGAAATCGCCGTCAGCACCGCGATCGCCTCGAACGGGCTGCGGGGCCACAGCATGTCCATGGCCGTCTGCTGACGGTAGCAACCGTAGTCGCAATACCGCTCTTGCTTGGACACATGCCGGACGTAACTCGCACCCAGCGGCCGCGCGCATGCGCCGCAGACGCCGTGGCAGGGATGTTCCTGATTGACGAGCATGAATCTCAATGCCGTGTCCTCTCCTGCCGAATGCGTCCTGCCAGCCTGACGGCTCAAGATGCCGCGCGCGTACGTCCCTCGATCAACGGCGCGGCCTCGTGATGAAGTGCGAAGCACTCGTAGCCGCAGTAGCGCAGCAGCGTCCTGGCGTCCCGCAGATAGCCACCATCGATCTCCTCGCAGCACCAAAGGCACGACGTCTTGCGGAACGGGGTTCTGCCATTCACCAATATGAATCTCACGTGGCACCTCCCAACGCGAAACAGTAGACCAAGTCGACCAGAGAGGCGGACGGCGGTGGCGCGCAGATATGGTTGCGGCCATCGGGATTGTCCCTGTTGCGCTCGACCTTCTGGGACGGGATCAGGATGTATTTGCCGTCTTCCCGGCGCCGCGCGTAGATCCTGCCGTCGACGTAGCGAATCTCGGTCGGGTAGCAATCGGCATTGTTGCAGCAGCTCAGAACCGGATTGTCCGGCATGTGCCAGCTCGAATAGAACTTCTCGTGCAGCAGTTGATCCTGGGGCGGATGGTGACGATGTGGCCCATTCCCTCCGGCTTCGTCGGCCTCCACGCCCGTCACCAGCGGAAGCGGCAGCGCGATCGCCAACAGGAGCTTGCAGGTACGGTTCAACGCAGCCTCCCGACGAAGAAATTGCCTGAGGTGGCAGGCGCGGCGGCTGGTCCTCAGGCCGCCTGATATCGGAACAACCAGCGGCGGTCGCGCTCGCGGCGCGCCCTGAACCGGTCGAGACATTTCCTCGAGCAGAGCGGCGTCCGCCAGGAATAGTATCGGATCAGGCCAAACTTCGCCGTGCAGACGGCACAGCCTTTGGTCTCGGGACGGCGCTCGGAATGCTCTGGGCTATCGCACATCATCCTCTCCTCTTGACCTCTCAGGGGTCCCGGCTTCCTTGTGCGCAAGCTCGGGTCGCCACGGTCGTCACGGAAAATGCGGCTTCTCAATCGTGACCGCCAATTCGTCCGGCAAGTCAGGGGCGGATGCGGAGCCTGGCTCTTTGGGGGCAACACCCCCGAGCCTTTCAGCGAATGTGCTCCGCAATCGTCTCCTCTCGATTGACCGCAAAACTAGGCCGCCTGCACCGCATCGCTCAATTGTACGGAGGTAAATGCGCGCTAGAACTAGGGTTGTGCGAGCTATACGTAGGTTTGTGCCGTAGTTTTGCGGTCCTGGCCCACCCGCGCAACGAGACGGCGCAACGCGCGCAAGCTGCACGGCAACCGGGAGCTTTGCCGGGAATCCGACTTTGGTCGGGGGCAATTGCCCCTGTTCTGGCAAAGTGCTCTACTCGCCTTGACGCTAGCGCGCCGGGACGCTTGCGATGATGCCTGGCCAGATCACGAAAATCGGGACTTCGGCCGCACAATTCCTGCTCGGCGGCCTTGCGGCGCTTCGATCATTCGGCAACGGCGAGAAGGACCGGTCCGCGGTCGCTGACGCCTCGCGGCAGAACACCGATCTGCGTGACGCCATGAAGCAATGGCGCGAGGTGTTCGAGCACAATCCGGTCATGTACTTCATGGTCGATCCGTCCGGAACGGTGCTCAACGTGAATACGTTTGGCGCCGCACAATTGGGCTACTCGACGGCCGAGCTGATCGGCCAATCCGTGCTGAACGTCTTCTTCGAGGAAGACCACGACTTCGTTCGTCAATGCGTCGCTTTGTGCCTGACGACCGTGGACCAGTCGCATACCTGGGAGATTCGCAAGTTCCGGAAGGACGGGTCGGTGCTCTGGGTCCGCGAAAACGCCAAGGCGATGCTGCGCGGCGACGGCACGCCGATCCTGCTGGTCGCCTGCGAGAACATCACCCAGCGCAAGGAAGCCGAGGATGCGCTGCGACAGAGCGAGGCCTACCTCGCCCAGGCCCAGGAATTGAGCCACACCGGCAGCTTCGGCTTGAACCTCGCCACCGGCGAGGCGGTCTGGTCGAGGGAGACCTTCCGCATCTTCCAATGCGACCCTGCGACGAAGCCGACCCTGAACTTCGCCTTTCAGCGCATCCATCCGGAAGATCGCGACATAGTCCGCGGCACCCTTGATCGGGCCTACCGGCTGGCGGAGGATTTCGACCACGAATACCGCCTGCTGATGCCCGACGGATCGATCAAATATCTCCATTCCGTGGCGCGCGCCGTGCGGCACCCGTCCGGGCGCATCGAGTTCGTCGGAGCGGTGACCGATGTCACGATTGCGAAGGAAGCGGAACAGAGGCTGCGTCGCAGCGAAGCCTATTTGGCCGAAGCCCAACGCCTCAGCCATACGAGCAGCTGGGCCTGGGACGTTCATCGTCAGGAGTTCGCCTACCGGTCGGCTGAACTGTACCGCCTGTTCGGATTTGAGCTGGACCAGACCGATGTCCCGGCCCGGGCTTTTCAGCAACGTATCCTGCCGGAGGACTTTCGGCGGATTGTCGAGGTGGAACGTGAAGCTGTCAGGCAAAAGCAGCCCTTCCAGATCGACTTCCGGATTGTGCGCCCCGACGGTTCGATCAGACACGTCCACAGCGAGGGACATCCTGTGATCGGCCGCGACGGCGAGGTGATGGAAATCATCGGCACGCACGTGGACGTCACCGAGCAGTTCGCGGCGAAAGATGCCCTGCATCAGGCGTTCGATGAGCTCAAGACATCCGAACAGCGCTTCCGCGACTATGCCGAAACCGCATCGGACTGGTTCTGGGAGACCGGGCCGGACCACCGCATTACCAGGATATCGGAGCACGCCGAAACCTCCAGCGCTGCGCCGAAGGGCCTGATCGGCCTGGCCCGCTGGGACATTCCGCCCGACGCCGAGTTCGAGCCGGAGAAATGGGAGCAGCATCGCGCGGCGCTCGATGCCCACGTTGCGTTCCGCGATCTGATCTACCGCAGCAGGGATGGTAACGGATCTCCAATCTACGTGCGGACCAGCGGCAAGCCGTTCCATGATGCGACAGGCAATTTTCTCGGCTATCGCGGCGTCAGCAGCGACGTCACGGCGGCGATCCGCGTCGAGCAGGCGGAAGAGGCGCTGCGCAAGGCGCAAGGCGAGCTCGCCCACGTCACCCGCGTCACGACGCTCGGGGAACTGACCACCTCGATTGCCCACGAAATCACCCAGCCCATCGCCGCGGTGATCTCCAACGCGGACGCGTGCATCGCTTGGCTTGACCGCGACCCCGCCGACCTGAAGGCCGCGCGCCGTTCCGCAGAGTGGATTGTCGAGGATGCCAATCGGGCAAGCGAGGTGATCCGCCGGATCAGAGCGCTTGCGAAGAAGACCGAGATCGAAATGGCTCCACTCGACATCAACCAGGTCGTCAGGGAGGCAGTGGCGCTGGTTCGGCGCGAGCTGGCGATCCATGCGGTGTCGGTGCGAATGGAGTTGGCGTCCGATCTGCCGAGGATTTGCGGCGACCGGATCCAGCTTCAGCAGGTGCTGATCAACCTGGTGGTGAACGGCATCGAAGCCATGCATGCCAATGTCGACCGCCCGCGCGAGCTGGCGATCCGCTCGAGCCGGACGGACGACGACCGCCTGCTCCTCACCGTGACGGACCGCGGTGTCGGCCTTGGCAAAGACGTCAAGGAACGCATCTTCACCCCCTTCTTCACGACGAAATCGGGCGGTCTGGGAATGGGACTCTCGATCTGCCGATCGATCATCGAGGCTCATGCGGGCCGGCTTTCGGCCATTCAAAATGAAGGGAGCGGAGCAACATTCCAGATCGCCCTGCCCTTGCCACACAAGGACACGTCGTGACTGATCATGCCAAGCAGGCCCAGGCGAGCGCCGGTGATCCGATCGTCCTGATCGTCGATGATGATCCGTCGATGCGCCGTGCGCTCACCAATCTCTTTCAATCGGTCGGCCTCAAGGTCGAAGCCTTCAGCTCGGCGGCGGAGATCATGGAAGCCAAACCGCCGGCGGTCCCCAGTTGCCTCGTGCTCGACATCCGCCTGCCGGGCTTGAGTGGCCTCGACCTCCAGGCGGACCTCGCCAAAGCCAATATTCACACGCCCATTATCTTCATCACCGGTCACGGCGATATTCCCATGACCGTAAGAGCCATGAAAAGCGGTGCCGTCGATTTTCTGACCAAGCCGGTGCGCGACCAGGACATGCTGGATGCCGTGCAGGCGGCGATCGAACGCGATCGCAAGCGGCGCGATGCCGAGCAGTCGATCTCGGGGGTGCGATCCCGTTTCGAGGGACTGACGGCGCGCGAACGCGACGTCCTCGCCCTGGTTGCATCCGGCCTGATGAACAAGCAGGTCGCCGCCGAGCTTGGATTGGCCGAAATCACCGTGAAGATCTATCGCGGCCAGATCATGCGGAAAATGGCGGCGAAGTCGTTGGCCGACCTCGTCAGAATGACCGACGCGCTCGGAATCCCGCGCAACAGGGGTCATTTGCAAACCTAAGTATGCTTTCCAATCTCGCTCCGGTGGCCCACCTTCCCTCAAGCGGCTGAATCGCAGCCGGCGGCTCCCCGTGCAGGAGCATTATATTGCCAGTGTCTTCGATCATTTCCGTCATTGATGATGATCCCTCCGTTCGTCTTGCGACGAACAACCTCCTGACGTCGCGCGGGTATACGGTCCACACCTTTGGCTCGGCTCACGAATTTCTCCAATCCGCCCAACTGGAGACGACCGGCTGCGTGATCACGGACGTGCAGATGTCGGTCATGAGCGGCGTCGAGCTGCTGACGCACATGCGCGGCCTCGGGCGCGTCACGCCCTTCATTTTCATGACGGCTTTTCCGGATGAGGCCGTACGCGACCGCGCACTCAGGGCCGGCGCGATCTGCTTTCTCGCCAAGCCGTTTTCGACGCCAGCCCTGATCCAGTGCCTGGAGACCGCATTGTCGGACCCCGGTGACGCCACGATGTGATGCGGCGGCCCCGCGTCCCCACGGCCACGACACGTCTGCGGCCATGCGGCATGCTCAATCCACCTTGATGTTGGCCGCCTTGATCATCGGCCACCATTTGGCGATCTCGGCCTTCTGACGGGTGCCGAGCGCTTCGGGCGTGAGCTGGTCCTTCGGCGTCATCTCCAGCCCCTGGCTTTCGAGCTGCTTCTTCACGGCGGGATCGTTCAGCGCCTCTACGGCCGCGGCGTTGAGTTTGGCAACGATCTCCTTTGGCGTGCCCTTCGGCACCCACATGCCCGACCACAGCGTCATGTTGAAGCCTTTGAGCCCTGCCTCCTCCGCGGTCGGAATCTCAGGGGCCGAAGACAGGCGCTTGCTGTCGGTGATGGCGTAGGCGCGGATGGTGCCGGCGCGGACCTGCGCGATGGAGTTGGAGGTCTGGTCGATGATGACGTCGATCTGGCCGGCGATGAGATCGTTCAGCGCGGGTGCCGTGCCGCGATACGGCACGTATTGCAGCTTGATGCCGGAGACGCTCTCGAAATAGACGCCGGCGATGTGGCTGCCGGAGCCGGCGCCGGCGGTGCCCGCTGTCGGCGGCGACGGCCGTGACTTCAGCCATTCGATCAGCTCTTTCAGCGACGTCGCCGGCACCGCGTTCTTGCTGACGACGATCATCGGATTGCTCGGCAGCAGCACCACCGGCTCGAGGTCGGCAACGAGGTCGTATTTGAGCTTGTAGACGGCGCCATTGGCGACGTGGGTGCCGAGATGGCCGAAGGAGATGGTGTAGCCGTCCGGCGGCGATTGCACGGCGCGGCCGACGCCGATCGACCCGCCCGCACCGGTGACGTTCTCGACCACGAGGGGCTGGCCGAGCGGAGTGCGCATCCGCTCGGCGAGCACGCGCGCCATCGCATCCGACGGGCCGCCGGCTGCGAACGGCACGATGATGGTGATGGGACGGGAGGGATAGTCATCGGCGCGCGCGGCGCCGGTCACAGCGAGAATAGCAAACAGCGCAGCCCAGACGGCCTTCGTCATTGTCTTCTCCCCAGCGATGTCGTTCTTGTTTTTCTTCACCTCGCCCCGCTTGCGGGGAGAGGTCGAATTGCGAAGCAATTCGGGTGAGGGGGAGTCTCCGCAGGTTCAGCTGTCACCGCCCCCGCGGAGACTCCCCCTCACCCCAACCCTCTCCCCGCAAACGGGGCGAGGGAGAAGCAAGCTAGAACTGTGTGTAATCGATCGGCTTGTGGCGATCGAGCGTGCGGGTCACCGGCGGCAGCGGATATTTCAGGCCGGTCGCGCAATTGAACAGCATGACGCGGTCACCCTTCGAGACGCGGCCATCGGCGAGGCTGTCCTTGTAGGCGGCATAGGTCGCGGCGCCCTCGGGGCAGAGCAGCAGCCCCTCCTCGCGCGCAACCTCGTTCAGCGCCGACGAGATCTTGTCGTCGTCGACCGCGATGGCAAAGCCCTTGCTCTCGCGGACCGCGCGCAAGATGAGAAAGTCGCCGATCGCCTGCGGCACGCGGATGCCCGAGGCGATGGTGTGGGCGTCCTCCCAGCGCGTGGCGTGCTCGGTACCGGCGTCATAGGCCCGCACCATCGGCGCGCAGCCCGAGGCCTGCACCGCGACCATGCGCGGGCGCTTCGAACCGATGAAGCCGATCTTCTCGAGCTCGTCGAAGGCCTTCCACATGCCGATCAGGCCGGTGCCGCCGCCGGTCGGATAGAAGATCACATCGGGCACGTCCCAACCGAGCTGCTCGGCAAGCTCGAGGCCCATCGTCTTCTTGCCTTCAATGCGGTACGGCTCCTTTAGCGTCGAGGTGTCGAACCAGCCGACCTTGGCCTTGCCCTCGCCGACGATCTTGCCGCAATCGTCGATATAGCCGTTGACGCGGTAGACGGTCGCGCCCTGCAGCTCGATCTCGCTGACGTTCACCTCCGGCGTATCGGCCGGGCAGAAGATCGTGGTCTTGATGCCGCAGCTCGTCGCGTAGGCGGCGAGCGCCGCACCGGCATTGCCGTTGGTCGGCATCGCCATGTGCTTGATGCCGAGCGCCTTGCCCATCGACACCGCCATCACGAGGCCGCGCGCCTTGAACGAACCGGTCGGCAGCCGCCCCTCGTCCTTGACGATGATCTCGCCGCCGCCGAGCTTTTTTCCAAGCTTCGGCAGCCGGATCAGCGGCGTCGTGACCTCGCCGAGCGAGACGATGTCCTTGCATTTGCGCACCGGCAGCAGCTCGCGGTAGCGCCACATGTCGCCGGGGCGCTGGCTGAGCGCGTCCTTGGTCAGCGCCTTCTTCACGCCTGCGAGGTCGTAGCGTACAAGCAGCGGCTTGCCGGCCTTGGAGAGGTTGTGGACCTGGTCAGCAGCGTAATGATCGCCCTCCATTGCGCATTCGAGATGGGTGACGAAGGTCGGGCGTTCGACGATGAGGTTGTCGTTGTCGTGCATGGGTTCATTCCCTTTTGTTGTTTTCGTATTTCTCTATCAAACCCGCCACCCCGAGGCGCCGGAGCGAAGCGGAGGCCTCGAAGGGCAACGAGCCCGGCTGCTGCAGCTCGGCCGTTCATCCTTCGAGGGTCACTCGGCGGCGCGGTGCGCCGCCGAACTCGCACCTCAGGATGACGGGACTGATGGCAGCACGCTGCGCCGCAGCCCTCGTTCCATCAAATATTCAACACCTTTCCATACGCATCCAGCACGGCTTCCTTCATCATCTCCGACAGCGTGGGATGCGGGAAGACCGTGTGCATCAGCTCTTCTTCCGTCGTCTCCAGATTCATGGCGACGACGTAGCCCTGGATCAGCTCGGTGACTTCAGCGCCGACCATGTGGGCGCCGAGCAGCTGGCCGGTCTTCTTGTCGAAGATCACCTTGACGAGGCCCTGGTCCTCGCCGAGCGCGATCGCCTTGCCGTTGCCGACGAAGGGGAAACGGCCCACGCGGATCTCGCGGCCGTTCTCCTTCGCCTTGGCTTCGGTGAGGCCAACGGAGGCGACCTGCGGCTGGCAATAGGTGCAGCCCGGGATCATGTTCTTGTCCATGGGATGCGGATGCAGTCCCTTGATCGCCTCGACGCAGATCACGCCCTCATGCTCGGCCTTGTGTGCGAGCATCGGGGGCCCCGCGACGTCGCCGATGGCATAGATGCCGGGGACGTTGGTCTTGCCGTAGCCGTCGATCACGATGCAGCCGCGGTCGGTCTTCACGCCGAGCTTTTCCAGGCCGAGATTCTCGATATTGCCGACAACGCCGACTGCGGAGATCACGCGCTCGAACTCTGATGTGACGGGCTTGCCCTTGCCGTCGTCGATGGTGGCGACGACGCTGTCGGACTTCTTCTCCAGCTTCGTGACCTTGGTCGAGGACATGATCTTGATGCCCTGCTTCTCCAGGCGCTTGCGGGCGAGCCCCGCGATCTCGGCGTCCTCGACGGGCAGGATCTGCGGCAGCACCTCGACGACGGTGACTTCGGAACCCATGGTGTGGAAGAACGAGGCGAACTCGATGCCGATCGCGCCGGAGCCGACGACCAGCAGCGACTTCGGCATCCGCTCCGGCACCATCGCCTCGAAATAGGTCCAGACCAGCTTCTTGTCGGGCTCGAGCCCCGGCAGCACGCGCGGCCGCGCGCCGGTCGCGACGATGATGTGCTTGGCCTGATAGGTCCCCTCGCCCAGCGCACCCTTCGGGCCCTCGACGTCGGACTTCTTCACCGTGACCTTGCCGGGCGCGTCGATCGAGGCCGCGCCCCAGATCACGCTGACCTTGTTCTTCTTCATCAGGAAGCCGACGCCGTCGTTGAGCCGCTTGGAGACGCCGCGCGAGCGCTGCACCACCGCCTTCGGATCGAACGAGACCTTCTCCGCCGACAGGCCGTAATCCCCGGCATGCTGCATGTAGTGATAGATCTCGGCCGAGCGCAGCAGCGCCTTGGTCGGGATGCACCCCCAGTTCAGGCAGATGCCGCCGAGATAAGACTTCTCGACGATCGCGACCTTGAAGCCGAGCTGAGCGGCGCGGATCGCGGTGACATAGCCGCCGGGACCGGAGCCGATGATGATGATGTCGAAGGATGTGTCGGCCATGGCGGCTCCCGTTCAACTCAAGAGGCGCCGCGGGCGCGGCGCTTGACCAGAAAAGACCTCACCAGCCATTCGAGCATCAGCGCCAGGACCATGACGGCCAGAGCGATGAGCACGATGGGCTGGGCGATGTTCCGTGCCAGTTGCTCACCGGCAAAGAACGCAGAGTGCAGAAAATCGAGCCCGATCGGGTTGAGCGCGACGACGGCTCCGAGCAGCAGCGATATCCACGGCCAGCGGGTACGGACATGCAAAATTGCGCCCTCTGCCGCCGCGTCAGACCATCATCATGACGGGGTTTTCGATCAGCTGCTTGAAGGCGCCGATCAGCTCGGCGCCGAGCGCACCGTCGATGGCGCGGTGATCGCAGGACAAGGTCACGCTCATCATGTGCGCGATCTCGATCTTGCCGCCGCGTACCACAGGGCGTTCCTCGCTGGTGCCGACCGCGAGGATGGTCGCATGCGGCGGGTTGATCACGGCGGTGAAGTGGCTGATGCCGTACATGCCGAGGTTGGAAACTGCGGTGGTGCCGCCTTGGTATTCCTCGGGCTTGAGCTTGCGCGAGCGGGCGCGCGCGGCGAAATCCTTCATCTCGTTGGAGATGGTCGAAAGCGTCTTGGTCTCGGCCTTGCGGATGATCGGGGTGATCAGGCCACCCGGCATTGCGACCGCAACGCCGACGTCGGAATGATGGTGCTTGACCATGCCGCTTTCGGTCCAGCTGACGTTGCAGTTCGGGATCTTCTGCAGCGCCACTGCCATCGCCTTGATGACGAAGTCGTTGACCGAGATCTTGTAGAGCGGCTTCTTCTCCTTGTCCTTCGGCGCGGCAGCGTTGATTTCCTCGCGGGCAGCGAGGAGCTTGCCGATGTCGCAGTCGATGGTCAGGTAGAAGTGCGGGACGTTCTGGATCGATGCAGTCAGGCGCTGCGCAATGGTACGGCGCATGCCGTCATGCGGAATGATGTCGTAGGAGCCGGGCTCGAACAGCGACAGGATTTGCTTGTCCGACATGGTGGGCGCGATCGAGGGCGCACCTGATGGTGCCGCGGCGGGCGCCTTGAGGCCTTTGCCCGACTTGGCCTGCTCGACGTCGCGGGCGACCACGCGGCCGTGCGGGCCGGTGCCTGTTACCATCGACACGTCGATGCCGGCGTCCTTGGCGAGACGCCGCGCCAGCGGCGAGGAGAACACGCGACCACCTTGGCCGTTGCTCTGCGCGGCCGGAGTAGCGGCCTGCGGCGCAGGTGCAGCAGCCGGCGACGGCGCGGCTTTGGGCGCGGCAGGCGCAGCTGCGGGAGCCGGCGCCGCAGCAGGAGCCTCGGTCGCCTTCGGAGGTGCGGCCGAAGCGCTGGGCTTGGCGGCACCCGCCGCCTTCACGTCCTCGCCTTCGCCGGCGAGCACCGCGATCACGTCGTTGACCGGGACGTCCTGCGTGCCCTCGGGCACCAGGATCCTGGCGATCGTGCCCTCGTCGATGGCCTCGACCTCCATGGTCGCCTTGTCGGTCTCGATCTCGGCGATGACGTCGCCGGATTTGACCTTGTCGCCTTCCTTCTTCAGCCACTTGGCGAGGTTGCCCTTCTCCATCGTCGGCGAGAGAGCGGGCATCAGGATGTTGATTGGCATGCTGACCTCAAGAAGAACTTTGCAAAAATTCGCCTCCGACAGCGGAGACGAACAGACCAGGTTTAGTTGCCGATGTCGCCCTGCCACAGGCGCTCATTGGCAGGGATGGAACGCCAATTCTTCATCATGGTGATCGAGCGGTCGTCGGCAAGATCGATCCAGGGGATGCCGAACTTGTCGAGGATGTCCTTGGATCCCTCGAAGGTGACGGATTCCCCGATCACCACGAGCTTGACCTTGAACAGCCCCAGCGCGCCGGCGCACATCGAGCATGGCGACAGCGTGGTGTACATGACGGTGTCGTGGAACGAGATCGCGCCGGCCTCGCGCAGGCAGCTCATCTCGCCGTGCAGGATCGGATTGTTCTCCTGCACGCGGTTGTTGTGGCCGCGGGCGATGATTTTGTTGTCGCGCGTCAGCACGGCGCCGATCGGCAGGCCGCCCTGCGCGATCGAGGCCTCCGCCTCGCGGATCGCCTCCAGCATGAAATCGAAATGATGAGCTTCGATCGCCACGGTCAGTGTCCCTTGCCGCGCGGCGTCGTGGTGCCGGTGTCGGTGGGACGCTCGATCTCGGCCTGGAACATCTCCAGGATCCGGTTCAGCGCGTCCTCTTCGGTATATTCGCTCTCGCGCGCATAGGCGCGCGCGGCGTGGCGGGCGAGATCGACGAGCAGCAGGCCCCACATGTCGGGCTCCTCGAAGGCGCGCTGGAACGCCATCGACAGCCCGCCGTCCAGCACGAACACGCGCAGGATCTCGACCGCGTCGTCGCGGGTCATGACGTCGGGCGGAAGTGGCTGCTCCTTCGGGCCCGCCATGGTCTACCTGTAGCAGACGGCTTTGGCGGCCTCGACGACTTCTGCCGCCGACGGCAGCGCGAGCTTCTCCAGGTTCGCGGCATAGGGCATCGGCACGTCCTTGCCGGAGACGCGCGTCACAGGCGCGTCCAGATAGTCGAAGGCGTTCTCCATGATGCGCGCGGCGATCTCGGCGCCGACGCCGCTCTGGGCCCAACCCTCTTCCACCGTGACGGCACGGCCAGTCTTCTTCACCGAGTTGATGATGGTCTCGGTGTCCATCGGACGCAGCGTGCGCAGGTCGATCACCTCGGCCTCGATGCCCTCTTTGGCAAGTTCATCGGCCGCCTTCAGCGCATAGGTCATGCCGTTCGACCAGGAGATGATCGAGACATGGCTGCCTGAGCGCACGATGCGGGCCTTGCCGATCGGGATCACGAAATCGTCGAGCTTCGGCACCTCTCCGGTGTGGCCGTAGAGCACCTCGTTCTCGAGGAAGATCACCGGATTGGGATCGCGAATCGCAGCCTTCAGAAGCCCCTTGTAATCGGCGGCCGAGAACGGCGCGACGACCTTCAGGCCCGGGACGTTCGAGTACCAGGCCGAATAATCCTGGCTGTGCTGGGCGGCGACGCGCGCAGCGGCGCCGTTGGGCCCGCGGAACACGATCGAGCAGCCCATCTGGCCGCCGGACATATAGAGCGTCTTGGCCGCGGAGTTGATGATCTGGTCGATCGCCTGCATGGCGAAGTTGAAGGTCATGAACTCGACGATGGGCTTGAGGCCCGTCATCGCGGCGCCGACGCCGACGCCGGCGAAGCCGTGCTCGGTGATCGGAGTGTCGATGACGCGCTTGGCGCCGAACTCCTGGAGCAGGCCCTGGGTGACCTTGTAGGCGCCCTGATATTCGGCGACCTCTTCGCCCATCACGAAGACGTCGGCGTCGCGGCGCATCTCTTCGGCCATGGCATCGCGCAAGGCTTCGCGGATGGTCTGCGTGATCATCTCGGTGCCGGCAGGCACCTCCGGATCCGGCTCGGCGACAGCCTGCGGGGCCGGCGCAACCTTGGGCGCGGGCACCTCGGCCTTTGCGGAGGCAGGCGGAGCGGACTCGGCAGCCTTCTGCGCGGCTGGTGCAGGCGCTTTGGCAAGATCGGCCGCGCTTTCGCCGTCGGCGAGGATGGTCGCGATCGGCGTATTCACCGCGACGTCGGCGGTCCCCTCGGGGATCAGGATCTTGCCGAGCGTCCCCTCGTCGGTCGCTTCGACCTCCATGGTCGCCTTATCGGTCTCGATCTCGGCGATGACATCGCCGGACTTGATCGTCTCGCCCTCTTTCTTCAGCCATTTGGCGAGGTTGCCCTTCTCCATCGTGGGCGACAACGCGGGCATCAGCACTTGAATTGGCATATCGACTCCAAAAGAAAGCTTGCGCGCGTTCAGCGGTAAACATCGGTCCAGAGCTCGGCGGCATCCGGCTCGGGATCATGCTGGGCGAAATCGGCTGACGCGTTGACGATGTCGCGCACCTCGGCGTCGATCGCCTTGAGATCGGCCTCGCTGACCTTGGCAGCCAAGAGGCGGTTACGCACCTGCTCGATCGGGTCCTGGTCGTGGCGGACCTTCTCGACCTCCTCGCGCGTGCGATATTTTGCAGGGTCGGACATCGAGTGGCCGCGATAGCGGTAGGTCTGCATCTCCAGGATGAAGGGACCCTTGCCGGCGCGGCACCAGGCGGCGGCTTCGTCGCCGGCGGCCTTGACGGCGCGGACGTCCATGCCGTCGACCTGCTTGCCGGGGATGTTGAAGGACGCACCGCGCTTGGAGAAATCCTGCTGCGCCGAGGCGCGCGAGACCGAGGTGCCCATGGCATAGCGGTTGTTCTCGATGACGTAGATCACCGGCAGCTTCCAGAGCTCCGCCATGTTGAAGCTCTCATAGACCTGGCCCTGGTTGGCCGCACCGTCGCCGAAATAGGTGACGCTGACATTGTCGTTGCCGCGGTAGTTATTGGCGAATGCCAGACCCGTGCCGAGCGATACCTGGGCGCCGACGATGCCGTGGCCGCCGTAAAAGTGCTTCTCCTTGCTGAACATGTGCATGGAGCCGCCCTTGCCCTTGGAATAGCCGCCGCGGCGGCCCGTGAGCTCGGCCATGACGCCGTTGGCATCCATCCCGGTGGCAAGCATGTGGCCGTGATCGCGGTAGCCGGTGATGACCTGATCGCCCTGCTTCAGGGCCATCTGCATGCCGACCACCACGGCCTCCTGGCCGATATAGAGGTGACAGAAGCCGCCGATCGCGCCCATGCCATAGAGCTGGCCGGCCTTTTCCTCGAACCGCCGGATCAGGAGCATGTCGCGGAGCGCCTTGAGCTCCTGCTCCCTCGTGAATTCCGGGGGCGAACCGCCGTCGGTCTTGTCCTGTGGAGTGCTTGCGGCGGCTTTCTTGGGTGCGGCCATGGGAATTCCGGGTCAGAGAAAACTTTCGTCCTCTCTAACCCAACTCAAACGCCCTTGGAAAGCACCGCAGCGGCATGGCACGACTTTCATTATGCCGCAGTGCAACGTGGCCGAAATATTGGAAAATCTTTGGCGCTGATCGGGCAACAAATCTATGCGCGCCATGTGCGCCTGCGGATTCGTGACCGGATCAAGAATTATGGACCATGCCGATCCGGGCCTTCGGAGCGGACGGCGCCAGGATGGCGCCGCCCTCTCCGCACCTCGATCAGAAGAAGCCGAGCTTCTTCGGGCTGTAGCTGACCAGGAGATTCTTGGTCTGCTGATAATGATCGAGCATCATCTTGTGGGTCTCGCGACCGACGCCCGACTGCTTGTAGCCGCCGAAGGCGGCATGGGCGGGATAGGCGTGGTAGCAGTTGGTCCAGACCCGGCCGGCCTGGATCGCCCGGCCGAAGCGGTAGCAGCGGTTGGCATCGCGGCTCCAGACGCCGGCCCCGAGGCCGTAGAGCGTGTCGTTGGCGATCTCGAGCGCCTCGTCGTCGTTCTTGAAGGTCGTGACCGAGACCACGGGGCCGAAGATCTCCTCCTGGAAGATTCGCATCTTGTTGTGGCCCTCGAACACGGTCGGCTTGACATAGAAGCCGCCGGCGAGATCGCCGCCGAGCTCGGCACGTCCGCCGCCGGCGAGCACCTTGGCCCCCTCCTGCTTGCCGATGTCGATGTAGGACAGGATTTTTGCGAGCTGCTCGCCGGATGCCTGGGCGCCGATCATGGTGGCGGCATCGCGCGGGTCGCCCTGCTTGATCGCCGCGACGCGCTTCAGCGCCCGCTCCATGAAGCGGTCATAGATGTCCGCATGGACCAGCGCGCGGCTCGGACAGGTGCAGACCTCGCCCTGATTCAGCGCGAACATGACGAAGCCTTCGATCGCCTTGTCGAAGTAATCGTCGTCCTCGGCGGTGACGTCGTTGAAGAAGATGTTCGGCGACTTGCCACCGAGCTCCAGCGTGACCGGAATGAGGTTCTGGCTGGCATATTGCATGATCAGCCGGCCCGTCGAGGTCTCGCCGGTGAACGCGATCTTGGCGATGCGCGGGCTCGAGGCCAGCGGCTTGCCGGCTTCCAGACCAAAGCCGTTGACGATGTTGAGGACGCCGGGCGGCAGCAGGTCGCCGATGATCTCGGCCCAGACCATGATCGAGGCCGGGGTCTGCTCGGCAGGCTTCAGCACGACGCAATTTCCGGCGGCGAGCGCGGGGGCGAGCTTCCAGCAGGCCATCAGCAGCGGGAAGTTCCAGGGGATGATCTGGCCGACCACGCCGAGCGGCTCGTGGAAATGATAGGCGATGGTGTCGTGGTCGATCTCGCCGATCGAGCCTTCCTGGGCGCGCACGACGCCGGCGAAGTAGCGGAAGTGATCGATGGCGAGCGGGATGTCGGCGGCGCGGGTCTCACGGATCGGCTTGCCGTTGTCCCAGGTCTCGGCAATGGCGAGACGCTCGAGATTTTCTTCCATGCGGTCGGCGATCCGGTTCAGGACCGCGGCGCGCTCGGCGACGCTGGTACGGCCCCAGGCGCCCTTGGCAGCATGCGCCGCGTCGAGGGCCGCCTCGACGTCCTGCGCGTCCGAGCGCGCGATCTTGCAGACGATCTGGCCGTTCACCGGCGAGGCATTGTCGAAATATTTGCCGGAGATCGGCGCGACGAACTTGCCGCCGATGAAGTTGTCATAGCGTTCGGCAAAGGGAACTTTGGTCACATTGAGGAATTCCACCTTGTTCATTGATCACTCCCGATGTTTGCTGTTTGCGCAATTCGTCGCGTGGTCGCGACTTGCGCCGACGATGTCGCGGGAGATGTTTTCTGTCAGCCCCGATGGGAGCGATGGCGGGGCCGACCTGTCGCAGTTCTGCGACACACACTCGTGTCCCGGCTCATTCTCGTGTCCCGGACGCGCTGCAACGCTCTTCGCGTTGCTGCGCAGAGCCGGGACCCAGGCGAACGGGAGAATGCTGAGACATGGGCCCCGGCTCTGCAGCGCACCACGTCGCAAGGGCGACGCGCTGCGCTGCGTCCGAGGCACGAGACCGGAATTTCGAGCGCACGGTTTCAGGGAAATAGCGCGGCCTAGTGGTTCAGCTCGAACCGCTTGAGCTTCCTGTGCAGCGTGGCGCGGCTGACGCCGAGGGCCTTGGCGGCCGCCGAGACATTGCCGCCGGCGCGGAGCAGCGCCCGCTGCACCACCGCGCGCTGGCCGCCGGCAAGATGATCGCGTGCGGGTTCGCCGCCGAGCAGATCGGCTGCGGGCACCGGCTGCAACGCCCGGCCGGGAGCAATTCCCAGCGCCGCCCGGGCGGAGCGGGTCGCGCCGATCACGAGATCGTCCGCATCGACCGCAATGAGGCCGCCGCATTGGCCGTCCGCAGCTTGCGTCAGCACGATGCGGGCATGGGCGAAGGCCCTGCGGAACAGATCGGCCTCGATACGTTTGGCCGCCTCGCCCGTCGCAAGCGCGATCAGACTGGAAAACGCGTCGGTGCGGTCGGCGCGGCAGGAGGAGACGTCGAGCACGCCCGCAAGCGCCGCCTCATGGTCGTAGATCGGAACGGCGGTGCAGCTCAGAAGCGTGTTGCGGGTGAAGAAATGTTGGTCGCGGTCGATCGTCAGCGGACGCTGCTCGACGAGGCAGGTGCCGATGCCGTTGGTGCCCTCGTGCTCCTCGCTCCAGAGCGCACCGGTCCACAGCCCCCAGGATTGAAACGTGGCATCGTCCGCCGCCGTGCCGCGACGATCGACCGGCACGCCCTCGCCGTCGGCGAGCAGCACGCAGCAACCGCTCGCGCCGACCGCCTGATAGAGCCGGTCCATCGCGCCTTGCGCCGCGGCCAGCAGCGGCGCGATGCGCTCGCGCGCCTCGTGCAGCTCGGCTTCGGTCAGCCGCATCGGCGAGGTGCGGCCGCCGGGATCGAGATGATGCAATCTGGACGAACGGCGCCACGAGGCCACGAGCGCGGATCGTGCCGCCTGGCCTGACGCGATGGCGGCCTCGACGCGAGCCGCGTGATGCCGGGGCATTGACCCATTCATCACTGTTTCCTCCGGATGACAGACTAGATCGTGCCGGCGCCACCCGTTTGATCTGCGTCAACTTCGGCGAGCGCCACAGAAGCCATGACCCCGCCGCGGCACTGCCGTCAAGGCGGTCGCCCGGTTCCGGACTTACGACCTTCGCAGGAGGAAAGGCACGGTGGTCGGATTTCGGCGGCGGCTTTCGCTGTCGGTTTCGAAAGCTTGCGGAAAACGCTACTTCGCCGGGATCATCCGAACGAGATCACGCGGATTGACGTAATCGAGCTGGAAGCGCGCCCGCTCGTCCAGCATGTCGGGGTCGATCCGCTCGGACCGCAGCAGCGACACCCGCTGCTCGCTCCTGGCGCGCTCACGCTTGAGCTGGGCCAGTTCGCTGGTCAGCGCGATGATCTCCTGGTCGAGCTCCTGGCGGGCGTTGAGGCCGTATTTGCCGGTATAGGCGTTGACGCCGAAATAGCCGACGATGGCGGCCGCCATCGCGTAGAGGGCAAGACCGGTCAGGATCGATTTCAGGCGCGCGCGGGAGACCATCTTGGGAAGATGAGACAGGTTGGTTAAGGGAGTGCTAATCAGCCCCTGCCCGTCGTCATGCCCGGGCTTGTCCCGCCTGCGCGGCCGAAGCCGCTTCGGCGCGGCGAAGGCCCGGGCATCCACGTTCTTCGTCGCTCGGGGCCAAGACGTGGATGGCCGGGACATCCAGCGCGAAGAGACGCTTCGCGCTTTTGCCCGGCCATGACGGAGAGTTGGGCAAGCTTCGGCGGAAAAGCCTCAGCCGTGGTGCTTGGCGACGTGCGCGGCGAAGGCGTCGATATAGGCCTGGAGCACGGGCTTCAGCGAGTCCTTGGTGAGGTTGCCTTCGGCGTCGAAGGCGTCGCCGACCGCATTCAGATAGAACTCCGGCTGCTGCATGATCGGGCCCGCAATGCCCGGCAGGATGTTCTGAAGCGTCTTTGCGGCGCTGACGCCGCCGAGCGGACCCGGCGAGTTCGAGACGATGCCGACCGGCTTGCCGTTGAACGAGCTCTTGCCGTAGGGCCGCGAGGCGACGTCGATGGCGTTCTTCAGGACGCCGGGGATCGCGCGGTTGTATTCCGGCGTGACGAAAATGACGCCGTCCGACTTCTGAAGCTTGTCGCGGAAGGCCAGCCAGTCCGCGGGCGGCGCGCCCTCGAGGTCCTGGTTGAAGAACGAGATGCCCGCCGGCGTGACGACCTCGAGCTTGAGCGTATCCGGCGCAAGCTTGGCCAGCGCATTGGCGATCTTCAGCGAAAAGCTGTCCTTGCGCAGGCTGCCGGCGATCGTGACGATGTTGTAGGCCATGGATTGTCCTTGAGGGCTTGAGCTGGAGTGCCGCGACGGCACTTAAGCGATCTCGTGTGGTGGATGCAAGTGCATGAACCCGCCCGATTTGGAAACGCTGTGTTTCGCGAAAGCAGACGTTTGGGCCGTCGCCGGGATGGAGCGCCGGCGTAACCCAGGGCCCTACCCCAAGCTACGCCGGTCCCGGATGATGCTGCGCTCCATCAGGGCTACAATTCAGTGCTCGTGGATGCGATCCAAAACAATCGGGCCGCCAAGTGGCGGCCCGAACGTACGCGCAAAGCTGCAGGTCCCGATCAGATCGTCGGATTCCACGCCGACGGGATCAGGCGATATTTGGCGCCGTCCTTCTCGACATGGCCGACCGCCGGGAACGTGAAGTGGAAGCCGATGACGGTCGCCTTCTCCGCCGCCGCCATGTCGTAGAATTTGTGGCGGGTCTCCTGCGCCAGCGCGGCATCGTTGTCGAACATCACGTGCCAGTCGGGATTGCGCAGGAAGAATTCCGGGATGTTGGTGACGTCGGACTGGATCAGCACCTTGGCATCGCCGGACGCGACAGCGAACGAGGTGTGGCCCGGCGTGTGGCCCGGGGTTGCGATCGAGGTGATACCCGGCGCGACCTCCTTGCCCCACTCGTATTTGGTCACCTTGGATTCGAGGCCGGCGAAGGTCTTCTTCACGTTGGCGAAGTAATTCTTCATCATCGGATTGGACTCGGCCTTGGCGGCGTTGCCCTCGCTGGTCCAGAACTCCCAGTCCTTGCCCGGCACCATGATCTCCGCATTGGGGAATGCGAGCGCGCCGTCGGCGAGACGAATGCCATTGGTGTGATCGGGGTGCAGATGTGAGAGCAGCACCACGTCAATGTTCTTCGCCTCGACGCCGGCAGCCTGGAGATTTTGCAGGGTGCGGCCGACGGCGCCCTTGCTGGCTTCGAAATTCGCAATGCCGTTGCCGGTGTCGATCAAGACGAGCTTGGAGCCGGTGTTGATGAGCTGCGGGTTGAACGGCACCGTGACCATGCCCTTCGGCATGTAGGCCGCCTCGCCGGCGGCCAGCGCCTCGTCCTTCTGCAGGTTCGCGACGAACTTGTCCGGCATCGGGAAGGTGCGCGCACCGTCATTGATCGACGTGCACTCGAAAGCGCCGACCTTGTAGCGATAGAAGCCCGGCGCCTGCGTCCCGGCCTGCGGCACCGCGGCATTGACGGCGGCCGGTCGGAGGCCGGTTACTGCAGCCGCGCCGACGGCAGCGGCGCCAGCGAGCAAATGACGACGATTGAGATCGGTCATGGAGTCCCCTTCTGAGCCTTGCGGTTTTCCGCATTCAATGGCGGCGGAATAATCCCCCGCTTCGCTCAGAAGGCAAGACCTTCCTTCGATGACCTGCCGTCGCAGATCACGATTATTTATTTGGGTTGATGAGGAATTTTTCGCCAGTGGCACGTTTGGCGTACACGGCGATGTTGGCGGGATCAAGCACCTCGGTCAGCGACACCACCTTGGTGTAGTGGCTGGCGAAGGTGGTCTTGAGCTCGGACGCGACGCGCTGGCGCAACCGTCCGATCTCGGCCGGGCCGATGTTCTGGAGGAACGGCGTCAGCAGCCAGCCACCGACGCCCCAGGTCAGTCCGAACGACCGGCTCAATTCGGTCGGACGGTTGTCCAGGCTGCCGTAAATGTAGATCTGCTTGTACACGTTGGAGCCGTAGCGGCTGTATTCCTTCGCCGTCTTGTTGGCGGCAACTTCCATGGCGGTCAGAATCTGGCTGGCCAGCTTGCCGCCGCCGATGGCATCGAAGGCGATCGTGGCGCCGGTCTCGACCAGCGCATTGGTGAGATCGTCTGTGAAGCTCGGCGCGCTGGAATCCACGACGTGCTTGGCGCCGATCTTGTGCAGGATATCGGCCTGCTCCTTGCTCCGGACGATGTTGACGAGGCCGATGCCGTCCTTGATGCAGATCTTGTTGAGCATCTGGCCGAGATTGGACGCAGCCGCCGTGTGCACGAGCGCCTTGTGGCCCTCCCGCCGCATCGTCTCGGTCATGCCGAGCGCGGTCAGCGGATTGACGAACCAGGACGCGCCGTCGGCGGCCGTGGTGCCCGCCGGCAGCTCCATGACGTCGCGGACCTTCAGCACGCGGTACTGCGTGTACATCGCGCCGCCGATCATCGACACCGTCTTGCCGATCAGCGCCTTCGCAGCGTCCGACGATCCGGCCGCGATCACCGTGCCGGCGCCCTCGTTGCCGACCGGCAGCGACTGATCGAGCCGGGCTCCCATCATCCGCATCGCAGCCTCCGGCATTGTCGCGGTGATGACCGGCATCTCCTTCGTGCCGGACGCCTTGGCGGCGGACATGTCGGCCGGCCCGATCAGGAGGCCGAGATCGGACGGGTTGATCGGCGTGGCCTCGACGCGAACCACGACCTCATCGTCGGCCGGCTCCGGCGTCGGGACATTCACGAGCGACAATTCCAGCTCGCCGCTCTTCTTCAGCAGCGAACGCAGTTGCAGTCCGGTCTTGCCGTCGCTCATGTCGATCCTCCCCTGTCCGTCTTTTCTCGAGTCGAAGCGCTGGCTTATGCCAGCGCCTTCAGTGCCGCCTTGCCGCCGTACAGCGCCTGCTTGCCGAGCTGCTGCTCGATGCGCAGGAGCTGATTGTATTTGGCGGTGCGGTCGGAACGTGCAAGGGAGCCGGTCTTGATCTGACCGCAATTGGTGGCGACCGCGAGGTCGGCGATGGTGGAATCCTCGGTTTCGCCGGAGCGGTGCGACATCACCGAGGTGTAGCCGGCCTTGTGGGCCATCTCGACGGCGGCGAGTGTCTCGGTCAGGGTGCCGATCTGGTTGACCTTGATCAGGATCGAGTTGGCGCGGCCGGTCTTGATGCCGTCGGCGAGGCGCTTGACGTTGGTGACGAAGAGGTCGTCGCCGACGAGCTGGCACTTCTTGCCGATGAGATCGGTGAGCTCCTTCCAGCCGTCCATGTCGTCTTCCGACATGCCGTCCTCGATGGTCACGATGGGATAACGGCCGACAAGGTCCGCAAGGTACTTGGCCTGCTCCGAGATCGAGCGGGTCTTGCCCTCGCCTTCATAGACGTACTTGCCCCCCTTGAAGAACTCGGTCGAGGCGCAGTCGAGCCCGAGCACGATGTCGCTGCCCGCCTTGAATCCGGCCTTACCGATCGCGTTCATCACGAATTCCAGCGCGGCGTCGGCCGACGGCAGGTTCGGGGCGAAGCCGCCCTCGTCGCCGACATTGGTGTTGTGGCCGGCCTTCTTCAGCTCCGACTTCAGGGTGTGGAAGACTTCAGCGCCATAGCGCAGGCCTTCAGCGAAGGAGGACGCGCCGACCGGCAGGATCATGAACTCCTGGAAGTCGATCGGGTTGTCGGCGTGCACGCCGCCATTGATGATGTTCATCATCGGCACCGGCAACAAGCGCGCCGACGTGCCGCCGACATACCGATAGAGCGGCATGTCGAGCGAATTCGCGGCCGCCTTGGCGCAGGCGAGCGAGACGCCAAGGATGGCGTTGGCCCCGAGCCGGCTCTTGTTCGGCGTGCCGTCGAGGTCGATCATGATCTGGTCGATCTGGGCCTGCTGCTCGGCATCGAGACCACTGAGGGCCTCGAAGATCTCGCCGTTGACGGCACCAACCGCCTTGGAGACGCCCTTGCCGAGATAGCGAGCCTTGTCGCCGTCGCGCAGCTCCACCGCCTCATGGGCACCGGTGGAGGCGCCCGACGGCACCGCGGCCCGGCCGAGCGCGCCATCCTCCAGAACGACATCGACCTCGACGGTGGGATTGCCCCGGCTATCGAGGATTTCGCGGCCGATGATGTCAATGATGGCGGTCATGATGTGCACTTCCGTTCGTTGGAGCTGATCGGTTCGCCGCGGGTCTTACACGGGCCGCAAGCAAATGTGAACGCTTGAGGGGGGCACTTCGACTGACGCGTGAAGTCGCCAGGATTAAGGTCGCGGGCATCGGGTCTGTGCGTGCATCCTCAATCCCAAGCAGTCGGGGTAACGCCATGAATCGCCGCCAGTTTCTTGCTTCCAGCACCGCCCTGTTCGTGGCTCGCCCAAGTTTTGCCCAAGAGGGCCCGTTCCGGACAAAATACTTCCCGATCAGTGCCGGTATCGGCCTGCACGATCTCACGCCCGCCCCTGACGGTTCGGTCTGGTTCACGGCGCAGGGCAAGGGCTTGCTCGGCAGGCTCGATCCCCGGGATGGCAGTTTCAAGACCGTCGGCCTCGGTCAGGGCGCCGCTCCGCATGGCGTGACCATCGGCCCCGATGGCGCGCCCTGGATCACCGAGGGCGGCCAGAACGCGATCGCACGGGTCGATCCCGGCGATCTCAAGGTCACGCTGTTCCGCCTGCCGGAAAAGTTCGCCTCGGCCAATCTCAACACCGGCGTGTTCGACAAGGAAGGCACTTACTGGTTCACCGGCCAGTCCGGCTATTACGGCCGGCTCGCGCCGAAGTCCGGCGACATGAATGTGTTCAGGGCGCCCAAGGGCGTCGGCCCCTATGGCATCACCGTGACGCCCAAGGGCGAGGTCTGGTACGCCTCGCTTGCCGGCAGCTATATCGCCAGGATCGATCTGGCGACCGGCCATGCCAGCGTTGTCGAGCCGCCAACGCCAAGCCAGGGATCGCGGCGCGTCTGGTCGGATTCGAAGAGCCGGATCTGGGTCAGCGAGTGGAACAGCGGCCATGTCTCGGTCCACGATCCCGCCGATGGGTCGTGGAAGAGCTGGAAGCTGCCGGGCGAACGTCCCCGCGCCTACGCCGTCTTCGTCGACGACAAGGACAAGGTCTGGCTGACCGACTTCTCCGCCAACGCGATTGTCCGCTTCGATCCCGCCACCGAGCGGTTCAACGTGTTCGCGAGCGACAAGGCCAACGCCAATGTGCGCCAGCTCGACGGCCGACCGGGCGAACTCTGGGGCTGCGAGTCCGGCAACGATCGCATCGTGCTGATCCAGACAATTGCCGCCGGTTGACGGCAGCGGCATTTGCGTCCATCCCGGCATCCTCTGGAGCGCGATCTTGTCGCGCTCCGATTTCTGTTGAGCATGATCTTTCGGAAAACCGGTGCCCACTTTGCGCTAACGCGGCCCTTCGGGTCCGGATCATGCTCCAAAGGATGTGACGACGATGGCGAAGAAATCCCTCCAGCTCGGCCGCGCGGTCGAATGGCCGCACACACCGGAAGATGCCCAGCTCGACCGCGTGCCCAATCCGCAAAAGGGCACCGACTATCTGGTGCGCTTCACCGTGCCGGAATTCACCTCGCTCTGCCCGGTCACGGGCCAGCCGGATTTCGCGCATCTGATGATCGACTACGCGCCGGGTGCGTGGCTGCTGGAATCGAAATCGCTCAAACTCTACATCGCGAGCTTCCGCAATCACGGCGCGTTCCACGAGGACTGCACCGTCATGATCGGCAAGCGCATTGCGAGCGAGATCAAGCCGAAATGGCTGCGGATCGGCGGCTACTGGTATCCGCGCGGTGGCATCCCGATCGACGTGTTCTGGCAGACCGGCCGCGTGCCCAAGGGCCTGTGGGTGCCCGAGCAAGGCGTTGCGCCCTATCGCGGGCGGGGTTAGCGGCCAACCGGTCGCATTTTCCGCGGCTTTGGAACGCGACAAAGTTGGCGCTGGCAACCATACTCGTCCTACAAATTGGCGGCGAGATAGCGCACGGTCTTCGCGCCGTTTTCGATGGTTGCCCTTCCAACCTCGACAAAGCCCAGGGCTGCATGGAATCTGTCGGAGACAGGGTTGGGCGGATCGAGGTTCACCTCGCAAACGACGCGGATATGGCCGAACTCCCCCGCGCGCTCCAGCAGATGGGCGTAGAGCAAGCGTCCGATACCGTGGCGCCGGTACGCCTCGGCAACGATAACCCGGTCGACATAGAGAAATCTGTCGAACCGACCGCGAAACCAAAGAAAGTGTCCGCCGTCGTAGTCGTCGGATTGTTCGAACGCCAGCAGAAGCGCTGCGCCGGGTTGAACGAACAGCGCCAGTCGTGCCGATCCGATCAATCGGTCGAACCGCTCCGGCGTGAGCAACGAAGTCTCGCGCGCGCTCGCATTGTTCAGGTGGAGCAGCGCGTCCCTTTTCGGCTCGCGGTGAAGGTCTTCGATCTCAAATTGCGTTGACATGGCGCAGGACACACAGGTGATGATCTGGACAATAGACCAGGCGCCTCTCGCCCGACAGCCCTCGCGGCAGGGGCGACAGATGGCTGCCGGGTTAGTCCCCACACCACAGCTCTCAAACGCGCGCATCCGCCGGCGCACGCTGCTTGAGCAGCCGAGCGCAGACGAAGCCCAGCACGACCATGATCGCGGCGCTCGCGAACAGGGTCGGCATCTTGCCGGCATGCTGGAGCCCGAAGCCATAGGCGAGCGGCCCGACCGTCTGTCCCATGAAGAAGAAGAACGAATGCAGCGACAGCGCGGTGGCGCGCGCCTCGACCGAGAGCTCACTGGCGAACACCTGGAGACAGCCATGGGCGATGTAGAAGCCCCAGCCCATGACGATGAGATTGAGCGCCTGGACCTCCCAGCGCGGCCCGAAGGCCACGGCGACGAGTTGTGAGGCGACCAGCGTCATGCCCGCGATCATCATGCCCTTCATGCCCAGCCAGGGCAGCAGGCGCGACACCGTCAGCGTGTAGAACAAACCGCCGACCGCAAAGCCCGCGATGACGATGCCGGCGATCGACAGCGACGTCTGCCCGAGCTCGAACAGGAACGAGGCGATATAGGGAAACAGGCCGAGCACGCAGCAGCCTTCGACGAACACCGCCGAATAGCAGACATAGGCATTGGGGTTGGTGAAGATGGTGCGATAGCCGGCCTTCAGCGCCGACAGGCTGGTCTTCGGCGGATGCTTGACCTTGGCGCCGTGAAAGCCGGCGGCGACCGCGATCGACGCCACGATCACGAGCCCGCCGAGCACCGCAAGCACGCCGCGCCAGCCGAGAAAATCGCCGATCAGGCCGGAAGCCGAGGCGCCGAGCAGATTGCCGGTCATGGCGCCGGCAAGCGTGCGGCTGATCGCGACCTGGCGTTTCTCGGGCCCGACGAGATCGCTGGTCAGGCTCAGCGCCACCGGAAACACGCCGCCGGAACCGATGCCGGCGAGGATGCGGGTCGCAAACAGAACCGAGAACGAGGACGAGAGCGCGCCGAGGATGTTGGCAAGGCCGAGCAGCGCGAGGCAGCCGATCATCAGCCGCGTCTTGCCGAACAGATCGGCGGCAGCGCCGACAATGGGTTGGATGATCGAGAAGGTGAAGGCGAACACCGCGGCAAAGCCTGCGGCGGTGGCAATGCTGACGCCAAAATCCTCGGCGACGTGCGGCAACACCGGGTCGAGTGCGCGCGCCGAAAGCGCCGCGGCGAAGCTAGCTCCTGATATGACGTAGAGCGCTGTCGGCAGGCCGTGATCGTGCGACCGCGCCTCGCCTTGCTGCATCAGCGCAGGTTCTTTGCCAGCGCGTCGAACGCCTTCAGCCTGGCGATCAGCCCCTCGAACTCGCGCAGCGGCACCATGTTGGGCCCATCGGACGGCGCGCGATCGGGATCGGGATGGGTCTCGATGAAGACACCGGCGACGCCGACCGCCACGGCGGCGCGTGCGAGCACCGGCACGAATTCGCGCTCGCCGCCCGACGAGGTCCCCTTCCCGCCCGGCTGCTGCACCGAATGAGTGGCGTCGAAGATGACAGGCGCGCCGGTGGTCCGCGCCATGATCGGCAGCGCACGCATGTCGGAGACCAGCGTGTTGTAGCCGAAAGACGCCCCGCGCTCGGTGACGAGCACGTTGGGATTATCAGCGCTGGTAATCTTCGTGACGACATTGGCCATGTCCCAGGGCGCCAGGAACTGCCCCTTCTTGACGTTGACGACCTTGCCGGTTGCGGCGGCAGCCAGCAGCAGATCGGTCTGCCGGCAGAGGAAGGCGGGGATCTGCAGGATGTCCACGGCCTGCGCCACCTCGGCGCATTGCGCGGCATCGTGCACGTCGGTCAGGACAGGCAGGCCGAGCGAGGAGCGGATTTCGGCGAAGATCGGCAGCGACTGCGCGAGGCCCAGCCCGCGCGCCGCCGACGCGCTGGTGCGGTTGGCCTTGTCGAACGAGGTCTTGTAGACGAGGCCGATGTTCAGCCGTGCCGCGATCTCCTTGAGCGCGGAGGCGACCTCCAGCGCATGCTGGCGGCTTTCGAGCTGGCAGGGTCCTGCAATGATCGAGATCGGCAGATCATTGCCGAACTTGACCGTGCCAATGGTGACGACCGGCGCCGCTGAATGCGAAGAGCTCAAGACAAATCCCTCGTTTCGGCGCGACCATAGCCGCCATGAGGGTCGGATCAACCCTATTCGGCCAGGGCCGGTCGAATATCAGGGTTGCGCCGGGGTCCCCGGCGCCGCCCTTGCATCGGCAGGTTCCTACTTCACCGCCGAGAAGGCAGTCGGCGTCAGGAGCTGGCTGACGATATTGCCGACGATCTGGCCGTCCGCTTCGCTCTCGGCGCGTGCTTTCATCCAATCCGGATCGGTCATGAACGCGCCCCACTTCTTCTCGCGCTCGGCGAGTGAGTCCCAGGCCAGGAAATAGGTCAGCTCCTGATTGGAGTCACCGATCAGCGTCGTGAAGAATCCGGCCTGCTTGATGCCGTGCTTCTCCCAGATCTTCAGCGTCGCGGTCTCGAATCGCTTGAGCAGCGCCGGCAGTCGGCCCGGCACGCAACGATAGATGCGCATTTCGTAGATCATTCTTGTTCCTCCCTGACCAAGTCGGGCGGTTATAACGACTGGCCCTGACGGTGTCTTGAGCCCCGCCCGACCGCCCCTGTCGCGTTCCGCGCATGGCTGGGGCCCGCTCAAGGCCACTCTGTCGCGGCCGGTTCCCGCAATGCTGCCGCAATGGTACGGCCGCTAGAATGGCACGGGTGAGGTTGAGGTGCCGGATCATGCGGATTTTGCTCGTCGAGGACGAGGCCGAAATGGCCGACGCGCTGGCGTCGGCGCTGAAGCGCTACGACATGGTGGTGGACCATGCCCCTACGCTCGCCGAGGCGGAGGAGGCCATTTCTGCCGACGTCCACGCCGCCGTCCTGCTCGATCGCCAGCTTCCCGATGGCGACGGTCTCGCCTTGATCCCGAAGCTGAGGGCCCGCGCCGACGGGGTGCCGATCATCGTGTTGACGGCGCGCGGCGAGGTCGCCGACCGCGTCGCCGGGCTCGATCGCGGCGCCGACGACTATCTGGCCAAACCGTTTGCCGTCGAGGAGCTGCTGGCGCGGCTGCGCGCGGTGCTGCGGCGGCCGGCCGGCCTCTCCCCTGATGTGATCCGCGCCGGCCGCCTCGCCTTCGACCTCAGTCACCGCGAGGCCAGCATCGACGGTGTGCCGCTCGAGCTGCCGCGCCGGGAGCTGCTGGTGCTCGAGGCCCTGGTCCGCCGCATGGGCCGGACCGTGCTGCGCTCGGCGCTCGAAGAGGCGGTCTACAATTTCGACGACGAGATCCAGTCGAACGCGCTCGACACGCACGTGTCGCGGCTCCGGCGAAAGCTCGCGGAAGCCGATGCGGGCATCGAGATCCACGCAATCCGTGGCGTCGGCTATCTTCTCAAGAAGCTGATATGAGCAAGCACGACGATCCCTATTGCCTGCGCTCGCGGCTGAGCTGGCGCCTGCTCTCGCTTCAGGCCGCGATCCTGGTCGCGCTGGTTGCGGTCGTCCTCGCCGGGCTCTGTGCCTCCGGCTTCGTGCTGGCCGAGCGCGACGAGGATCGCGTCATCGACGTCGTCCAGCACGCGCTCACACGCGAGGCGCAAGGCGGATTGGCCTTGCAGCCGACCGCAGAGCTGAAGCAGTTGCGCAGTGAAACACCTGACCTCTGGTTTCTGGTGCGCGACCGGCAAGGCCACTCGCTCAGCGAAGGCACCGTGCCGGCCGAATTCGCTGCGATCGGCAACGGCCTCGACCAGATCAGCCAGGCGCGGCTCGGCTGGCAGATGTTCGAGGACAATCCGCACAAGCCGGCGGCACGGCTGAAGCGGGTCGACACCGATGCGGGCAACGTGCAGGTCATCACGGCGACACAAGGACGTCTGACCGGCGCCAGGGCGCTGTACATGACATCCCTTGCGTTCCTCGGCATCGCCCTGCCCGGCCTGCTGCTGATGGGAACGGCGACGTTCATCGCCACGCCGATGATCGTGCGGCGCGCGTTCAGGGGGCTCGATAGCGCAGCGGACGAGGCGCGGCGCATCGACATCCATCAGCGCGGCGCGCGGCTGCCGGTGGAGCGCATCCCGCTGGAGGTCATGCCGCTCGTGAGCGCGATCAACGACGCGCTGGCGCGGCTCGACCAGGGTTATGCCCGCCACAAACGCTTCGTCGCCGACGCCGCGCACGAGCTTCGTACGCCGATCGCGATCCTGAACACCCGGCTGGAGTCACTGGCCCCTGGGCCGGACAAGACCCGTCTGCTGGAGGATTCCGCGCGGCTGGCGACGCTCGCCGAACAATTGCTCGATATCCAGCGGATCGACCGCTGCGGCCATCCCTTCACGCGCGTCAATCTCGTCACCGTTGCGCAAAGCGTCGCCGCCGATCTCGCGCCGCTGGCGATTGCCGCCGGCTACGAGCTGGCCCTCGACGCGCCGGCGACACCGATCGAGACCATCGGCGATGCGGCGGCGCTGGAGCGCGCGCTGACCAATCTCGTGCAGAATGCAATCCAGCACGGCCCGCGCCGCGGCACGATCGGGATTCGCGTCAGCAGGCCTGCGAGCATCGAGGTCGCGGACGAAGGCGCCGGCATTCCCGCCGGTCAGCGCGAGCAGATCTTCGAGCCGTTCTACCGGCTGACGCCGCTCGATCGCGGTGCCGGCCTCGGCCTCAACATGGTGCGCGAGATCGTGCAGCTGCATGGCGGCCACGTTTCGGTCGCGGACGGACCGGAGGGCGGCGCCTGTTTCCGGATGACGCTGCTGGAAATGCGGCAGAGCTGATTCAATTCGCATTCGCACAGGTCAGCGCAATGCTGTCGCAATGCGCTCCCGCGACACTGCATGCGTCGCACCTCATTGAGGTGCAAAGCAAGATTCCGGAGTGCGCATGCCCAACGATTTTCTTTCCTTCTTCCTGTCCTGGATGTCGTCCCCGCGTCGGGTTGGCGCGGTCGCACCGTCGGGTGCGGCGCTCGCCGATCTCATCACGCGCGAGATCAGCGCAACGACGGGTCCGATCCTCGAGCTCGGTCCCGGCACCGGCGCGTTCACCTACAAGCTGCTCAAGCGCGGCGTCCGTCCGCAGGACCTCACGCTGATCGAATACGGCTCCGACTTCATGAAGCTCCTGCAGATGCGCTTTCCCGGGGCGCGCGTGCTGTGGATGGACGCAGGCCGGCTTGCGACCGAGCGCCTCTATGATGGCGCTCCCGTCGGCGCCGTCGTGAGCGGCCTGCCGCTGCTCAACATGTCAACGCGCAAGGTCGTCTCGATCATCGGTGGCGCTTTCAGCTATGTCCGCCCTGGCGGCGCCTTCTACCAGTTCACCTACGGCATGAGCTGCCCGGTGCCGCGGCCCGTGCTCGATCGGCTCGGCCTGCGCGCCAAGCTCGTCGATCGCGCCTTGCTGAACGTGCCACCTGCCGCCGTCTACAGGCTGACGCGGCGGCCGCAGATGAAGATCGTCGCGGGATCGGTTGCGCCTGAATCATCCGCACGGGCCGCGCCGGAGCCGATGCAGCGCACGCGCGACTACTCCGCCGCGCGCTGAGCCGTCAGACCAGCCGGCTCTGCACCATCGCCGCCTGAATGAACGAGGCGAACAGCGGATGCGGCTCGAACGGCCGCGACTTCAGCTCGGGGTGGAACTGGACGCCGATGAACCAGGGATGGTCCTCGTACTCGACGATCTCAGGCAGCACGCCGTCGGGCGACAGGCCTGAGAATTTCAAACCGTGCTGCTCGAGGCGGGCCTTGTAGGCGGTGTTGACCTCGTAGCGATGGCGGTGGCGCTCGGAAATCTCGGTCGCGCCGCCATAGACCTGCGAGACGCGGCTGCCGCGGTTGAGCGCAGCGGGATAAGCGCCGAGTCGCATGGTGCCGCCGAGATCGCCGGCCTGCGAGCGCTTCTCGAGCTCGTTGCCGCGCAGCCACTCCGTCATCAGGCCGACCAGCGGCTCCTTGGTCGGGCCGAACTCGGTGGAATTGGCGTCCTCGATGCCGACGAGATTTCGTGCGGCCTCGATCACCGCCATCTGCATGCCGAAGCAGATGCCGAAATACGGCACGTCGCGTTCGCGCGCGAACTGCGCCGCGCGGATCTTGCCTTCCGCACCGCGCTGACCGAAGCCGCCGGGCACCAGGATGCCGTTGACGTGCTCGAGGAACGGCGCGGGATCTTCCTTCTCGAAGATCTCGCTCTCGATCCAGTCGAGGTTGACCTTGACCTTGTTGGCGATGCCGCCATGCGAGAGCGCCTCGATCAGCGACTTATACGCATCCTTCATGCCGGTATATTTGCCGACGATGGCGATGGTCACGTCGCCCTCGGGATTGCGGATGCGTTCGTTGATCTGGTGCCAGCTCTTGAGCACCGGCGGGATGCGCGCTTCGATACCGAAGGCGGCAAGCACTTCGTCGTCGAGGCCTGCCGCGTGATAGGCTTCGGGCACGGCGTAGATGCTGTCGGCGTCGCGCGCCTCGATCACGGCGCTTTCGCGCACGTTACAAAACAGACCCAGCTTGCGCCGCTCTTCCTTCGGAATCTCGCGGTCGGTGCGGCAGAGCAGGATGTCCGGCTGAATGCCGATCGAGCGCAGCTCCTTCACGGAGTGCTGCGTCGGCTTGGTCTTCAACTCACCGGCGCTCGGAATGTAAGGCAGGAGCGTGAGGTGAATGTAGATGGCGTGATCGCGCGGCAATTCGTTCTTGAGCTGGCGGATCGCCTCGAAGAACGGCAGGCCCTCGATGTCGCCGACGGTGCCGCCGATCTCGACCAGCACGAAGTCGTAATCGTCGTTGCCGGAGAGGACGAATTCCTTGATGGCGTTGGTGACGTGCGGAACCACCTGGATGGTCGCGCCGAGATAATCGCCGCGGCGCTCCTTGGAGATGATGTCCTGGTAGATGCGTCCCGTGGTGATGTTGTCCTGCTTGGTCGCAGGTCGGCCGGTGAAGCGCTCGTAGTGACCGAGATCGAGATCGGTCTCCGCGCCGTCATCGGTCACGAACACTTCGCCGTGCTGATACGGCGACATCGTTCCGGGATCGAGGTTGAGATAGGGGTCGAGCTTGCGGAGGCGGACCTTGTAGCCCCGGGCTTGCAACAGCGCACCGAGTGCCGCTGAAGCCAGACCCTTGCCGAGCGAAGAAACCACGCCGCCGGTGATGAAGATGTACCGCGCCATGGGACTTAACCTCTAATCCCTCGAATTCGATTCGCCAAAGCGATTCGTATTCCGCCCCAAAGATTCTGCGGGCCTGTGGGTGAGCCAAAACTAAGAGTGGTGACAGTGCCTTGATGGGGATTGTTGATGCAGGACGGTAGCCACCGCCCTGCATGGCCCCCCTGCTTTATTGCGAACGAGGCACCTGCGGGCCGCTCGGAGCTGGCGCCTGCTGCTGCTCGTCGGCCTTCTTCAGCGAATCCAGGATGCCGCCCGAGGTCGGCGGCGCGATCGGCGATCCGCCGGCCGGCTGGCCCTGCGACGCCGGCGTGCCGATGATCGACGACGGCGCGCGGCTGTAGCCCGCATGCCAGGACAGGAACATGCTGGTGAGGAAGAAGCCAGCGGCGAGGATCGCTGTGGTCCGCGTCAAGAGGTTCGCGGTGCCGCGGCTCGACATGAAGCCTGCGCCGCCGCCCATGCCGAGGCCGCCGCCTTCCGACTTCTGGAGCAGGACGGCGCCGATCATGACGGCGACGATCATGAGGTGGATGACGATGACAACGGTCTGCATAGTGTCCTTCCGTCACAAGCGGGCGGCGCCTGACGGCGGCCGATCGCGCTTCGCGGGTTTCCTGAAGTTGCGCGGTGTTACACGATCAGAGGGGGCATTGCCACCCCCGATCAGGTCCGGATCAGCCGCTTTGAGGTTAGCTAGGGGCAGCCCTTGGCGATCGCAAGGAAATCAGCCGCCTTCAGGCTGGCGCCGCCGACCAGGGCGCCGTTGACGTTCTTGACCGCCATCAGCTCGGCCGCATTCGAGGGCTTGACCGAGCCGCCATAGAGGATGCGCATCTTCGCCCCGTCGGTTTTGAACCGGGAGGTCAGGACCTCCCGGATAAACCCATGAATCTGCTCGACATCCTTGGCTGTGGGGGTGAGCCCGGTGCCGATCGCCCAGACCGGCTCATAGGCCACGATGAGATTCGCGGCCGTCGAGCCCTCAGGCAGCGAGCCGGCGAGCTGCCCGCGCAGGATGTCCAGGGTCTGGCCGGCGTCGCGCTGGGCCTGAGTCTCGCCGATGCAGACAATCGCCGTCGCACCGGCGCGCCAGACGGCCTCGGCCTTCTGCCGGATCAGGGCATCGCCCTCGCCGTGGTCGGCGCGGCGCTCGGAATGGCCAACGATGATGGCCGTTGCCCCGGCATCAGCCAGCATTTCGGCGGCGATATCGCCGGTATGGGCACCGGAGGCCTTGGGGTGGCAATCCTGGGCGCCGACCCCGACTTTCTTGCCGCGCGCCTTGTCGGCGAAGGTGGCAATCAGGGTCGCAGGCGGGCAGACCAGCAGATCGGCCTTGCCGCTCACCCCGGCCGCACCGTCGAGCATGGCGTCGAACTCGGCAGCCTGGGCCTTCAGGCCGTTCATTTTCCAATTGCCGGCGATCAGGGGGCGGATGGCGTCGGTCATGTCAATTTCCAGCAAAATGAGGTTTGTGCATGCGCTAGCAGAGGACCTGCTGCAGTTCCAGAGACCAGAGGCTTTTAACCGCAGCCGCAAACGGTCGCCGGACCCGAGGTTGCGGGGGGAAAGCCACCACTTTATGATGATTGATCAATTTGGTGACGCGCTTTTGCTGAATCTGCATTAAGACGCGCTCCCGTTCCCCTCCTGCTCAAACAAGTTGGACCAAATGCTTCGAGGAATGCGCAAGGCCTCATCAAACTGGCTCGGCAAGACCATTATGGCCGTGGTGATGGGCGTGTTGATCGTCAGTTTCGGCATTTGGGGCATCGCCGACATCTTCAAGGGCTTCGGGCAGTCCACGGTGGCCAAGATCGGCAGCACCGAGATTTCGTTGAACGAGTTCCGCCAGATCTACACGGACCGCCTGCAACAGATCAGCCGCCAGTTCGGCCGTCCGCTGACGCCCGACCAGGCGCGTGCCTTCGGCCTCGACCGCCAGGTGCTGCAGCAGACGATCGCCGAAGCCGCCCTCGACGAAGAGGCGCGCCGGCTCGGGCTCGGCCAGTCCGACGACCAGATCCGCCAGGTCATCATGAACGACCCCAACTTCAAGGGCGTCGGCGGCAGCTTCGATGCGAACCGGTTCCAGGCCGTGATCCGCAATTTCGGCTATACCGAGCAGCGCTACGTCGCCGAGCAGCGCAAGGTGTCGCTGCGCCGGCAGATCACCGGCACGATCGGCGCCGGCCTCGAGCCGCCGAAGGCCATGATCGACGTGCTGACGCGCTTCCAGAACGAGCAGCGCGCCATCGAATTCGTCAGGCTCGACGCCGCCCAGGCCGGCCAGATCGACGCGCCCTCGCCCGAGACGCTCGCCGCCTATTTCGAGGATCATAAGGTCCAGTTCCGCGCGCCCGAATACCGCAAGATCTCCTTCGTCGTGGTCTCGCCGGAAGACATCGGGAAGTGGAGCGAGGTCTCCGACGAGGACGCCAAGAAGGTGTTCGAGCAGCGCAAGGACCGGCTCGGCACGCCGGAGAAGCGCCAAATCCAGCAGATCGTGTTTCCCAACGTGACCGACGCGCAGGCCGCACGCGAGCGCCTCGTCGGCGGAATGTCGTTCGAGGATCTCGGCAAGGAGCGCGGGCTGAGCGCCTCCGACGTCGACCTCGGCCTCGTGACCAAGTCTTCGCTCGCTGCCGCCGTCGGCGATGCCGCCTTCGCGCTTCCCGCCGGCGAGATCAGCCAGCCGATCCAGGGCGGGCTTGGCGTCGCAATCGTCAGGGTCGACAAGATCGAGCCGGGCAAAGAGGCGGACTACGCCAGCCTTGCCGGCGACATCAAGCGCGAGATCGCCACCGAGCGCGCGCGCGTCAAGGTCGCCGATCTCCGCGACAAGATGGAAGACGAGCGCGGCGGCGGCGCCAGCGTGATCGACGCGGCGCAGAAGCTCGGCCTCACCGCCGTGACCATCGACGCGGTCGACCGCTCCGGCCGCGCCCCCAATGGCCAGCCGGTCGCCAACATTCCGCAGGGCCTCGACGTGGTGTCGCAAGCCTTCAACACCGATGTGGGCGTCGACAACGACTCGATTTCGTTCAAGGGCGGCTATGTCTGGTACGACGTGCTCGCCATCACGCCGTCGCGCGACCGTAATCTGGACGAGGTCCGCGACCAGGTCGAGGCGCGCTGGCGCCAGGACCAGATCGCCACCAAGCTCAAGGCCAAGGCGACCGAGATGGTGCAGAAGCTCGAAGCAGGCGGCAAGCTTGCCGATGTAGCCGCAGCGATCGGCGCCAAGGTCGAGACAGCAACCGGCTTCAAGCGCGACGATACGCCCGCCAGCGTGCCCGCAGCCGTCGTGGCGGCTGCCTTCCGCACCGCCAAGGACGGCGTCGGACAGACGCCGGTGACGGGGGGCACCGAGGTGATCGTGTTCCGCGTCACCGACATCGTCGAACCCGCGGTTGACGCCGCCTCCGACGCGGTCAAGAAGCTGAAGGAAAGCCTCGACCGTGCCCAGACCGAGGAGCAGGTCGCTTCCTACGTCAACAAGCTTGAAACCGACATCGGGACCACCATTAATCAGGCCGCCTTCGCGCAGGTGACCGGCGCGAACCAGCAGTAAGTTGAAAGCACGCGATGGACGACCTGAAATCGATCATTGGAAAAGTGGCGACCGGCGCCAGCCTGTCGCGCGAGGAAGCGGCTTCCGCCTTCGACGCCATGATGTCGGGCGAGGCCACGCCCTCGCAGATGGGGGGCCTGTTGATGGCGCTGCGGGTGCGCGGCGAAACCGTGGACGAGATCACCGGCGCCGTTACGGCGATGCGTTCCAAGATGCTGAGCGTGACGGCACCGCCTGAAGCCGTCGACATCGTCGGCACCGGCGGCGACGGCTCCGGCTCGGTCAATGTCTCGACCTGCGCCTCCTTCATCGTCTCGGGCGCCGGCGTGCCGGTGGCCAAGCACGGCAACCGCGCGCTGTCGTCGCGCTCGGGCGCCGCCGACGTGCTGGCCTCGCTCGGGGTGAAAATCGACCTCAGGCCCGATCAGGTCGGCCACTGCGTGCGCGAATGCGGCATCGGCTTCATGTTCGCTCCCGCCCATCACCCGGCCATGAAGAACGTCGGCCCGACCCGGGTCGAGCTTGCGACACGCACGATCTTCAATCTGCTCGGCCCCCTGTCCAACCCGGCCGGCGTGAAGCGGCAGATGGTCGGCGTGTTCTCGCGGCAATGGGTGCAGCCGCTGGCGCAGGTGCTGAAGAACCTCGGCTCCGAATCCGCCTGGGTGGTGCACGGCTCCGATGGTCTCGACGAGATCACCCTCACCGGCCCGACCTTCGTCTCCGCGCTCAACAATGGCGAAATCCGCAATTTCGAGGTGACGCCGGAGGACGCGGGCCTGCCGCGCTGCGAGGCAGGCGCGCTCAAAGGCGGTGATGCCGACGCCAATGCAATCGCCCTGCAGAGCGTGCTCGACGGCAAGCCGAGCGCCTACCGCGACGTCGCGCTGATGAACGCCGCCGCCGCGCTGGTCGTGGCCGGCCGCGCCAAGGACCTCAAGGAGGGCGTCGCGATCGGCATGAAATCGATCGACAGTGGTGCCGCCAACGCGAAGCTGAAGCACCTGATCGCGATCTCGAACGGCTGAGCCTGACATGTCGGACATCCTGACCAAGATCGAAGCCTACAAGCGCGAAGAGATCGCCGCCGCCAAGCGCGCGCAGCCGCTGTCGGCGGTCGAGGTGAAGGCCAAGGCGCAAGCCGCACCGCGCGGCTTCGTGCGCGCGATCAAGGCCAAGCACGCCAATGGCGACTACGCGCTGATCGCGGAGGTGAAAAAGGCCTCGCCGTCGAAGGGGCTGATCCGCGCCGATTTCGATCCGCCCCAGCTCGCCAAGGCCTATGAGGCCGGCGGCGCGGCCTGCCTGTCGGTGCTGACCGACACGCCCTCGTTCCAGGGCCATCTCGACTTCATGGTGGCGGCGCGTGCAGCGACGGCACTGCCGGTGCTGCGCAAGGATTTCATGTTCGACACCTATCAGGTGACTGAGGCGCGCGCGCACGGCGCCGATTGCATCCTGATCATCATGGCCGCGCTCGATGATGCCACGGCAAAAGACCTCGAGGATGCCGCGCTCGCCTACGGCATGGATGTGCTGATCGAGATCCACGACCGCGCCGAGCTCGACCGCGCGCTCAAGCTCCGCTCGCCCATGATCGGGGTCAACAACCGCAATCTTCGCACCTTCGAGACCACGCTCGCGACCAGCGAAGCACTGGCGCCGCTGATCCCCGGGGATCGGCTGATGGTCGGCGAAAGCGGCATCTTCACGCCCGCCGATCTCGCCCGGCTCGAGCGCGTCGGCATGTCGACCTTCCTGGTCGGCGAGAGCCTGATGCGGCAGGCCGACGTCACCGCCGCGACGCGCACGCTGCTCGCGCGCGAGACGACGGCGCGCGCGGCGGGCACGCGCTGATATGGCGCGCAATCCGGCCAAGAAGGCCGTCCCGGCCCTCACCCATATCGGCGCCTCCGGCGAGGCGCGCATGGTCGACGTGTCGGACAAGCCGGCGACCGAGCGGCTTGCGGTCGCGGAAGGCCGGGTCGTCATGACCAAGGCGACGCTCGATCTGATCGTGTCCGGCAATGCCAAGAAGGGCGACGTGCTCGGCACCGCCCGCATCGCCGGCATCATGGCCGCCAAGCGAACCTCGGAGCTGATTCCGCTCTGCCATCCGCTGGCGCTGTCGAAGGTGACGCTCGACATCGAGCCCGACGCAAAACTGCCGGGCTGCCTCGTCCGCGCCAGCGTCAAGGTAACGGGTCCGACCGGCGTCGAGATGGAGGCCCTCACGGCCGTCTCGGTCGCCTGCCTCACCATCTACGACATGATCAAGGCGGTGGAGCGCGGCGTGCGCATCGAGGGCATCCATCTGGTCGAGAAGCTCGGCGGCAAGTCCGGCCACTACCGCGCCTGACTGCGCAATCCGCTCTATTTCGCCTCGCGCTGCCGCTCGCGATAAGCGCGCGTCTTCATCCGGTTGCCGCATAGCGTCGACATGCACCACCGCCGCGTCGATGGTTTCGACCGGTCGAAAAACACCCGGCGGCATTCCTCCGACGCGCACATCTTCAGCCGGTCCAGCGTTCCCACGAGGGTTGCGTCATGAAGCTCGATCGCGATGGCCGACAGGCCGGCGAGCGCATCCTCGCGCGCTGCTGACAGCGTCGCGCCACGGCCTGCGTGCGCCTCCACCCGCAACGGAAACGGCGCCAGAGCGTCATTGAGCCTGCCGAGAACGCTCTTGTTCCGGAGCCGCTCGCTCGGCTCACACTGCAGATAGGCACGCAAGGCCTCGCGCATCCTCAGCGCAGTCTCGAACATTGCGGGCGTGACATGGCCGCCCTTGGCGCCAAGGCCGCGTTCCCGCATCCAGTCCGCCAGGTCCTTCGGGCCGCCAAGCGCATCGCTCTCCGGGTGCTCCACGCCGAAATGCGTGAAGTGGCGGACATCGAGCGTGTTGGCGAAATCGTAGAGGTTCGCCAACGCGTCCGGAACCTGGAATTTGCGCGACTCTTTCGACATCGGAACTCCAAAGATTTTGAACACCAGTAAAACAGATTTACCGGTTGACAGCAAGCAACACCTGTATCTTATCTATACTGGTGTCGAACGATCCTTCGGGGTCGAGCGCCTCCAATCATCGGAATGGAGAATCGAGCCGTGGCCGACGCCCTGCACTATCTCGAACTCACCGCGCTCGCGGCACGCCTCAAGGCGCGCGAAATCTCGGCGCTGGAGGTGACGCGCGCGCAACTTGACCGGATCGATTCCATCGACTGCGATCTCGACAGCTACGTTCACGTATTGGCGGAAACGGCCATGGCCGAGGCGGAAACCGCGGACGCCGACATCGCGCAGGGCCGGTATCGGGGGCCCCTGCATGGCGTGCCGATTGCGCTCAAGGACCTGTTCTGGACCGAGGGCGTTCCGACGGCGGCAGGCACCACGCTTCATCGCGACTTTCGTCCCAGTGAAGACGCAACCGTCGTGCGCCGGCTCAAGAGCGCGGGCGCCGTGATCCTCGGCAAGGCGCAACTCACCGAGGGTGCCTATGCCGATCACCATCCGCTGGTGAAACCGCCGAAGAATCCGTGGAATGCAAGCTACTGGCCGGGCATCTCGTCCAGCGGCTCGGCGGTCGCAACGGCTGCCGGACTTTGCTTCGGCTCGCTCGGCTCCGACACCGGCGGTTCGATCCGCTGGCCCTGCGCCGCCAACGGCCTGACCGGAGTGAAACCGAGCTGGGGCCGCGTCAGCCGCCACGGCACCTTCGAGCTTGCCGCGACGCTCGACCATGTCGGACCGATCGGCCGTAGCGCCGCCGACGCCGGCGCACTGCTCGGCGTCATCGCCGGACACGATCCGAACGACCCGACGTCGCTGGTCGATCCGGTCCCCGACTATCTGGCCGCCGCCGCACAGGACGTGCGGGGCTTGCGGATCGGCGTCGATCCCGCCTGGAACAGCGACGACGTGGACGTTGCGACCCAGCGCATGCTGGCGGATACCATCGATGCTTTCCGCGCGCTTGGCGCCGACACCGTCAATGTCCGATTTCCCGACGTCACGCAGGCGATCGCCGACTGGACGCCGAACTGTGCGGTGGAAGCTGCGGTCGCTCACGAGGCGACCTATCCCGCCCGCAAGGATGAGTATGGTCCGATCCTCGCCTCCGTGCTCGAGACCGGCCGCGCTCTCTCTGCTCTCGACTATCAGAGGATCCTGCTGCGACGGCTGGCGCTACGCGGCCGGGTGACTGCGCTGTTCGAGACCATCGACCTGCTGCTGATCCCGGTGCACCCGTTCCCGCCAGTGACGCTTGCCATGATCCAGACGCTCGGCGAACAGCCGGATCTGATCGCGAAGCTGCAGCGCTACACCTGCCCGTTCGACATGACCGGTCATCCCACCATCACGCTGCCAGGTGGTGCGTCCGCGGACGGACTGCCGATCGCGTTCCAACTCGTCGCCGCCCATCTGGGCGAGGCCACGCTCGTGCGCGCCGGCGCGGCCTTCCAGCGGGTCACGTCCTGGCATCGCCGCCATCCTTCCCTCACCTCGCGGAGGCAGCATTGACCACTCGATCCACGCTCGCTCAGCGAAACATTTTCCATGGCTGGTTCGTCGTCGCGGCGGCATTTGCCGTCATGTTCGTCGGCTTCGGCTCCGCCTACACGTTCAGCGCATTCCTCGAGCCGCTCCAGCGCGATTTCGGCGCCTCGCGCGGTTCGATCTCGCTGGTGTTCTCGATCGCGGGCTTTCTGTACTTCGCGCTCGGCCTCGTCAGCGGTCCACTCGCCGACCGGTTTGGCTCGCGTCCGCTGGCCGTCGCCGGCATGATCCTGGTCGCGGTCGGACTTGCCGCCGCGAGCGCTGCCCGGTCCGTCGTCGAGGTCTATCTCGCCTACGGGCTCGGCGTCGGTCTCGGCGTCGGCTGCGCCTATGTCCCAGCCATCGGCGCGGTGCAACGCTGGTTCGTCAGACGCCGCGGCTTTGCCTCCGGGCTCGCGGTGAGCGGCATCGGGCTCGGCACGCTGGCGATGCCGCCGCTCGCCTCATTGCTGATCGCCTCGGTGGGCTGGCGCGGCGCTTATCTGGTGCTGGGCGCGATTGCGCTGGTGCTGGGCGGCGGGATGTCCTTGCTCATCGAGAACGATCCGAAGCACCGCGGGCTCGGACCCGACGGTGATCCGCCTCGCGATGCCGCGGGCGCCAACAACGCCGGCGGCGCATCCGTGCGCGAGGCCATCCGGTCGACGCGGTTTGTCGCTCTCTACCTATCGTGCCTGGTCTGCTCGTTCGGAGCCTTCGTCCCGTTCGTCCACCTCGCGCCCTATGCCCGCGACCACGGGGTCGCGGCATCCTCCGCTGTGCTGCTGCTCGGCGTGATCGGGGCCGGCAGCACCGCAGGCCGCTTCTTTCTCGGCGCACTCGCCGACCGGATGGGCCGCGACCGCGCGCTGATCATGGTCCTGACCGGAATGGCGCTCGCGATGGCGATCTGGGCCATTGCCGCTGATGTCTGGACCCTCGCCGCTTTTGCCTTCATCTACGGCGTGTTCTACGGCGGCTGGGTCGCGGTGCTGCCCTCTGTGGTCATGGACTATTTTGGCGGACGCAATGTCGGCGGAATCATCGGCATTCTCTATACCAGCGTGGCGTTCGGCACGCTGATTGGCCCGAGTGCGGCCGGCTTCGCCTACGACGTCAACCACAGCTACACGATGCCGATCCTGATCAGTGCCGCCGCGAACATCGTCGCGGCGCTGATCGTGGTGGCGATACTGGCGCGCAGCGGCACCCGCGCGATCAGCGCAGCGACGCGCTGATCGCGGTGAATTTGCTGTTGAGCTTGGCGCCCATGCCGTTCACGACGGTGATGATGGCCAGCGCGATGCCGGCCGCGATCAGGCCGTACTCGATCGCGGTTGCCCCACGCTCGTCGGCAAGGAAGTTCTTCAGGGTGCTTTTCATCGTTGCGTCCTCTCTGTGTCGTCAGCGGGCATCTCGCAAATCACGTGCCAATGCCGAGGCGAGGATCCTCAACACGTTAGATGGTTAGGCCTTGGTTGATTGTGGGATAGCCGGCAGGAACTGACCGGCACCTTCGAACGCCTTCGGCAATTCCTGCCCGCTGTATCGCGGACCTCGGTTGCATTTGCGCGCGGCCGTTCACACAGCGTTAACCGCGCTTCCTAACTTCGCCTCCACACCGTTCCCGTAAACCAACGGGTGTCTTCGGGGCCAAGAATTGATCCTGACGTGTGCACGGCAATGATCCAGCATGATGACGAGATTCGGCAGTCGCCTCTTTGACCACGCCTTCGTGCGCAGCGGACCGATCCGCTGGCTGGTGGTGGGCGGCGCCCTGCTGATCGCGGCCATCGCCATTGGCTCGGTCCTGATGGCGCAGAATTTCCGCGAGCGGGCGCTGCGCAACTCCAGCCGCGAGCTGGAAAACACCGTGCTGCTGCTCGCCCATCATTTCGATCAGCAATTGCAGGATTTCGCGGTCATCCAGAAGGACTTCGTCGATCACGTCCGCACGACCGGAATCAGGACCGTGGAGGACTATCGCAAGCGCCTCGCCGGCGAGGACGTCCACCGGATGTTGCGCTCGAAGATCGAGGCGCTGCCCTACATCGGCGGCGTCAACATCATCGATGCCGAAGGCAATCTGATCAATTCATCGACGGCATGGCCGGCTCCGAAAGTGAACGTTGCCGACCGCGCCTATTTTCGCACCTTCAAATACGATCCCTATTCGCCGGATGTCCTGATCGAGCCGTTGCACAGTCGCATCTCCGGCGCCTGGACCGTCCTGATCGTGCGCAGGATCGTCGGGCCGAACGGCGAGTTCCTGGGTGTCGTCGGGCGCGGGATCGAGCCCGCCAATTTCGAGAAGTTCTTCGCCTCCGTCGTGCTCGGCGAAGGCGCGACGATCTCGATGCTGCATCGGGACGGCACGCTGCTCGCCCGCTATCCCCATTCCAGCGAATTGATGGGGCGGAATTTCAAGAACGGGACGTCCGCACAGCAGAGAGTCTTCGGCCTCGATCACTTCGCCGGACGATTCATGAGCCCCGTCGACGGCGAAGACAGGCTGATCTCCTCGCGCGCCCTGCCCCACTTCCCGATCCTGATGATGGCCACCACGACGCGCGCCTCCGCATTGACGGACTGGCGCGAGCAGATCGGCATCCTGATCTCGGTGGCCGCCTCTTCCGCACTCGCCATCGCAGGCGTGCTGATCGCGGTCGTGCGCAAGCTTCTGGAGCAGCACCGCCTCTCGCGGGAACGGCTGACGCTGGAAAAGCAGCGGCTCGATCGTGCCGTCAACAACATGACGCAGGGCCTCTTGCTGTTCGACGCCGAGCAGCGGCTGGTGGTCTGCAATCAGCGCTATCTCGAAATGTACGGATTGTCGGCCGAGATCGTGAAGCCCGGCTCGAGCTTCCACGACATCATCGCCCATCGCAAGGCGACCGGCTCGTTCACGGGCGACATCGACGACTATGTCGTGCGCGTGCTGAAGGGCGTCCATACGCGCAATTCCATGGTGGTCGACACCTCCGACGGCCGCTCGATCCACATCCTCAACGAGCCGCTCACGGACGGCGGCTGGGTGGCGACCCATGAGGACATCACCGAGCGCCGCCGGATCGAGGAGCGCATCACCCACCTCGCCCATTACGACGCGCTGACCGACCTGCCGAACCGCACCATGTTCCACGAGCATCTGCGCGAAGAGCTGGCCGCAGTCGGCAGCGACGAACAGATCGCGGTGCATTACATCGACATCGACGAGTTCAAGGGCGTCAACGATGCGCTCGGCCATCTCGTCGGCGACGAGCTGTTGAAATCGATTGCCGCAAGCCTGCGCCGTTGTGCCGGCCCGGCGGATTTCGTGGCGCGACTCGGCGGCGACGAGTTCGCCATCGTCCAGAGCGCGGTGACGTCGCTCGACCAGGTCAACGAGCTCGTCGCGCGGGTCTTCGCGGCCATCCGCGCGCCGTTCGACTGCATGGGCCATCATCTCACCACCGACGCCAGCATCGGCATTGCGCTTGCGCCGGAACACGGCACGGCGCTCGACCAGGTCCTCAAGAACGCGGACATGGCGATGTACGCCGCCAAGTCGGCCGGACGCCGCAACTATCGATTCTTCGAGCCGGAGATGGACGCCAAGATCCGCGAGCGCCGGCAGCTCGAGAGCGACCTGCGCCACGCCATCGCCCAAGGGCGGCGCGATGGCGGCCTCGAGGTCTATTACCAGCCCTGCCTCAGCCTGAAGGATGATCGCATCACGGGCTGCGAGGCATTGGTGCGCTGGCGTCATCCCGCGCGCGGCATGGTCTCGCCGGCGGAGTTCATCCCGATCGCCGAAGATACCGGCCTGATCAACGAGATCGGCGAATGGGTGCTGGCGACCGCCTGCCGGGACGCTGCGAACTGGCCCGACGACATCCGCCTCGCCGTCAACGTCTCGCCGGTGCAGTTCAAGAGCGGCACGCTGGCGCTGAAGATCATGGCGGCGCTGGCTGCTTCCAACCTGCCGGCGAGCCGGCTCGAGCTCGAGATTACAGAGGCGGTGCTGATCCGCGACGACGACACGGCGCTGGCGATCCTGCACCAGCTCCGCGCCATCGGCGTGCGCATCGCGCTCGACGATTTCGGCACCGGCTACTCGTCGCTGAGCTATTTGCACCGCTTCCCGTTCGACAAGATCAAGATCGACCGCTGCTTCGTCGACGACATCGGCGGCCCCGACGGCTCGGCCAGCATCGTCCAGGCCGTCGTCAACCTGGCGGCCGCGCGCCGCATGACCACCACGGCCGAGGGCGTCGAGACCGAGGAGCAACAGCGTCTGCTCCGCGCGCTCGGCTGTTCCGAGATGCAGGGCTATCTGTTCAGCGCCGCGAAGCCCGCCGACAAGGTGCTGGAGCTGTTCGCGCTGCATCGCAGCCGGCTCGCCCAGCGCGGCGGCGCGAAAGCCCGCCGCCGCGAGGCGAGCTAGGTCGGACCTCGGTTGTCGGCACAGCGGCATTCCCAGAAGCTTTCCTCGAGACATACAACGCATGTCTGCTCGAGACGCTCCTTCAGGGCGTGTCGCGCGCGATGAAGGCGAACGGTCAGGTTGTTGACGGTCACGCCCAGATCGGCTGCGACGAGCTCCCGCGACTCACCACCGAGGTCCAACCTTCTGATCACTTCGGCATGCTCCGGCTTCAGCAGGGATAGATGGGTATGAAGGCACTCGCAGACCGCGGCGTTCGCCGCGGCCTCCGGATCGGCTGCGAGACGTTCGTTCAGCTCATGCGGGAACGGTATCTCCCGCGTTCTGCTCTTTGACATCTGACGGTGAAAGTCGGCGATGGTGGTCGCCAGGACCCTGCTCAACCAGCCTCGGACCGAATCCGCGTCGCGAATGTCGCCGGACCGCTCCAGCGCGCGCAGCATGAACGCCTGGAGCACCTCCTCCGCTTCCGCCTTCCCGCCAAAGCGTCGCTGCAGATAGCTGCGGAGGCGATCGTAACTGCCGACGAGGGCGGCACGAACGACGCCGTCCTGCGCATCCGGGGAACCGGCTGTCCGCACTGGAAGACTCTCGTTCGGCGATTTCATGACGCATCGTCCTTGCGTGACATTCGGCAGATTGCTTCGTTGGAGCGGGAACGCGTCAAATCGGTCACGGCGGCGATCCGCGGATGCGGCAGCCCCCGAACAAGAGTCGCGAAGATCACCGCTCGAACGTCGCTCACGCGGTCACCTCGCCTTCCGCAAGCCGATGATCGCGACGTCGGCGTTCTTCCGCTCAACACGCAGCGCACGCGATCAACGACCGAGACCGGTCCTGTCGCATCGCGGTGTGCGAAGTCTGGGTACGCATCGCCGTCATCCGCCGGGGCATGGCGCCCCTCGCAGACGTGCCGATCCGCGCTCAAACCTGGAGCGACGCAGTTCGATCTTCGGGAGCTATCTCAGGCGATGGGGGGCCGGTAGTGACGGCGGAACGCACCCGCGTCGCCGATCACATCAGGCTGCGCTTCACAGCGCGCATGGGGCACGACGAACTCCGCAATCGCGGGAGCTTGAGGCGACACGGCGCTGAAGCACAGCACCGAGCCGCAGCAGGTGGCATGCCGGTCGCCAGGCCGGCCCTGATCGTCGTCGCAATCCCCGGCCATCGCAACGTCATGCGAATGCACAGTGGCACCTTCATCGTGCGCGTGCTCATGCGCGGGCTGATCGGCCGGATGCTCGCATTGAATCGATGCATCCAGAGCGGTCGAGATCGCAAGCGACGGTGTCATCGAGGCAAGCAGATATGCGATGGCGACAAGCCATCCCCACCACCTTCGCCTTGGCTTTCTCAAGCCAATCATCTGTGCACCTAATGCCTCGACCCGGAACATATAGCTCTGGTTGCAGGGACGGCCAACAGAAAACGACACGCGCGGCATCGTCAATGCAAGAGCGACGATGAGCGTCGTGCTCTGCGCAGGATTTCAAGGTTCGGCGCCTCTATCCGGCCGCGCGATTCATCGCGAAATGAGCCTCATATTTTTTTGCCGAATTCTGTAATGTGTAGCACCCATCTCCGTCGCACGCTCGAACCGGTCAATGATGCTTCATCCAGCCGACGCCCTTGATGTCATTGAACGAGTCGGTCCTGTGGCACAGAAAGCATTGATTGACCGATGCGTGCTCCTGCCCCGTGATCATCCGGTCCATCATGACGAAGTGGCCCATATAGTGGCTCGGCGGCGCCTGATGGCATTGGGCGCAGTCCCTCGACGTTGGCGAGGGGTGCAGGAAGCCTGCGATTTTCCAGGACGCGAGCCCATGGCATTCCGCGCAGTCCCGTCCAAACAATTCGCGGTGCGGCTCCCGGTTGCTGTGGCAGCCGGCGCAATCGAGCTCCGCCCTTTCCCGCCGGTCGGACTTTGGCAGGCCGAGAAATGTCTTCAGGTCCGCCGTCAATTGATCGGAAGCGGCCCGGCCGGACAATGCCCCGCCGGGTGGAGGCCTTGCGATTTGCAACAGCGAGGCGTGATCCATCCTGATCGGCCGCCGCTCGCCGATGTGCTCAAGATGGCAGCCGGAACATTGACCGCCCGCCGCGGCGTGAAACGCCGTCGATTGCTTGGCGAGATCCCCGGCGGAAGGCGCATGACAGGAAATACAGGCCACCGGATCGACGCCTCTGACCGGCGTGTGGCAGCTCTCGCATTTGTCGGACAGAAATGCATGCTTCTCGGAAAGCGGCCCTGGCGTCACAAGCCTCGTCCACCCCGGAACGACCTCGGAGCTGCCCCGATAGAGAGCGATCAACACAACCGCCGCGCTCGCGACGACCAGTGTCGCGACCACGGCATAGAGCACGCCCCTGATCGTCACGCGAGCCACCGCAGCCCGTAGTAGACCTCGGCCGCCACATGCACCACGAGCAACGCATACATGACGATCGCCGCCATGACATGCAGCCCGATCCACTGCAGGAAGATTCTCTTGATTGCTTCGCTCGATCCGATCGCCGATTCGAGGTCGGAAATGCCATCGACGAGCTGCAGCACGGGCACATTCTGCAACGCCGATGCAGGCACGGCGGCCCCGTCACGCACCCCCCGATCGGGCAACGACATAGCCGACGCCATGTGCTCATAGGCCGACCTCAAGGTCGCCAGATGCGACTGCTGCTGACGGAGTTCCATCGCGGTCTGCGGCAGGTAGTAGCGCCCGACAAATCCGGTGGCGACTACGACCAGCATGCTGGCCACCAGCGCGATCCCGAGCGGACTTTGAAATTTGTGGCCCGTGTGCAGAAGCGCGAAAAATGCCGCGACGATTCCTGCATAGGCGTGAAATGCCAGGAGCGTCGGCATCGACACGCATCGCGTGACCAGGGCCTTCAAACCCACGCTGTATTTCGTCATCGGATAGACGAGAAGAAGAATGATCAGCACGGCCGCACCGGCGCCGAGGACAAAGCCGGCGAGGCTTCCTGCGAACCTGATATCGGAGTGCAGCAGGAACGCCGGCACCAGCAACAACAGGGCCGCCAGAGTGACGTCGGCGATCAGGCGCCCTCTCCGATCCATCATGTCAGGCCTCGACGACCAGATCGCCGACCGATCTCGCCTGGCAGGCCAGGATCAGACCGTTCCCCTTGTCGTCCGCGGTCAGGGCGTCCTGGACTTCCATCGTGACGTTTCCTTGCAACAGATGTGTCTTGCAGACGCCGCAGACCCCGACCCGACAGGAATAATCGATCGAAACGCCCGCACCTTCGGCCACCTCCAGGACGCTTTTGTCCGGAGGCAGCGCCACAACCCTGTCGGATGTCGCAAAGCGAATGGTCGCCGTTGCAGGACCGACTGTTGCAGCCCCTTGATTGCTCGCCTCAGTCGCCGGCATTTGCGCTTCGGCCGCGACTTTGCCGGGAGGTGGAACGGCGCCGCGGGCCGGCCCAAAGGCCTCCGTCTTGATCTGCTCGCGCGGCACGCCGAGCCCGATCAAGGTTTTCCTGAGCGCGTCCATCATGCCGGGCGGACCGCACAAATTAACGCGTCGTCTGGTGAGATCGGGCACAGCCTGCGTCAGGAACTCGGCCGTGATTTGCCCCTCGCTTCCCATCCACGACGTGCCCGCGGCCCGCACCATCGTGGCCGCGACGTGCAGATTGTTCATCCTGCGCTGGAGATATTCCAGCTCGTCCCGGAAGATGAATTGCTCGGTCGTCTGCGCGCCATAGACAAGGTAGATCTGGCCGGGCCACGCGATGTCCGAGAGATACCGGATCGCCGCCATCAGCGGCGTGATGCCGACCCCGCCGCCGATCAGGACGACGCTGCCGGCTTCCGTGCCGGTGAACGTGAAGGCGCCGGAGGGGCCCGCAACCTCGATGAGATCTCCCGCCTTCAGCTGGTCATGCATGTAGTCCGACAGAAGCCCGCCGTCTTCGCGCTTGATCGTGGTCTCGACATAGGCGGTCTGGGCCGCGGACGACGCGATCGTGTAGGAGCGCCTGACGATCTGTCCGTCGATCTCGATGGCGTAGGTCAGGAACTGTCCTGGCAGGAACGCAAACGGAATCGCGCCGCCGTCCGGTGCCTGCAGACGGAAGGTCTTCACGTTCGGCGTCTCCTGATAGATCGCGCAGATCTTCAGTCTGCCCTTCCAGGAGCGGCCCGGTTCGACTCGTGCAGTGTCGCGATTTGTCTGTTGCGCAGGTGTCACCACGGCCTTCTCGTCCGGCGAGCTGACGGCCGTCGCGGATGGGACGGCCACGGCAACAGCCGGAACGGCCGCAGCGCGCGTCAGCCGATCGACCAGCGCGTTCGCCCGGCGCATGCGCGCGACATAGACGGCAATCAGCGTGAGCGAGAACAGCACCAGCAGCGCCATGGTCGTGACGTGAAACCAGGAGATTCCGTGCGTGCCGTCATCCGCAGCCATGGCACCGCGTTGGGGCAGCAGGTTCATCTGCGACTTGAACCACGCCTGCGCGATCTGCTGCGGCGGCTTGCCCTCGTGCAACGAACGCAGCGCGACCACGCCGCTCTGAACCGCGTTCAGGGACTCGCGAAGCCGCCGCGACGCCTGATCCGCCGCGACGCTATCGCCCCCGGCGATAGCGTGCCGCAGATCCATTTCGGCAGTCGCCAGCCGATCGGCCTCCGCGCTGATCCGCTCGCGCGCCTGAACCTCAAGCCTGCCCCGCTGCTCGGCGGACAGCGCCGGCATGTCCATCAATGCCGGATAGAACTCCTTGCGCGGCCGGCCCATCATGCCGTCCATTCCACCCATCATCCCCGGCGTGGCGCCGCCGGGCGGCACATCGGCCGCACCGCCTGCGGAGCCGGACGCCGCGGGATGATGTGCGGCGTGGTCGTCCTCTGCCTGCGCCAGCTCCCAACGCTGAGCGACCTGCCCCGTCGGATGCGCGCGGCCGAGGCCGAAGTCTGATTCGGGCGCGGCATTCGCCACAAGCTGGCTCGTCAGGACGACGAGCGCAGACAGGCCGACTCGACAACGAAGGGGCAGACCGAACATATCTCGCGCTCACCTCGACGATCAGAACGACGCAATCAAGGGCAGCAGGATCGTGTCGGCCGTCTGCTTCTGGCTCTCGTTCAATGACGCGTAGAGCCGCGTGAAGGCCTGGCGGGCCGACTTGATGGCCTCCAGACGCTCGGACAAATGCCGTTCGTAGTGCTCCAGACGATCGGCGCTTCCCGACCTGTCATCCATCGCGAGCATCTTGCGCGCTTCCAGCAGGTGCTGCCGGCTCGAACGCAAGGCGTCGGCGACACCGTTCCAGTCGGCGGCCTGCTTATCGCTGATCTGCAGCTCGGCCTTCAGGAAGGCGATCCGCCCCTCGATCCGCTCTGTCACATCCACGGGGCCGCTCATCGCACCGCTGCTGCCGGACGAACCCATCTGGCCGCGCATCATTTTCTCCATCATTTGCATCATCTGCATCATGCCGGAATTGTCCTGGCCTTGCGGCGGCATCTTCATCTTGTTGTCGTCGTTCATCCGACCGCCGCTCATGTTCTGCGTCTGCCCCGCTGGCTGGCCCATGTTCATCTTGTCGCTGGAATCCGACGGGGCCGGCATCTTCGACATCTTGTCGTCATCCATCATCGCGGACTGCGTATGGCCAGCGGCGATCGCGGACGACAGCCCAACCGGCCCCAGGGCAAGGACGGCAAAGGCGGCTGCGCTCAAGGCGAATTTTCTCGAAAGGTCCATGGTCTTTCTCCAGGGGTTTGATTCGGATGGTTCTCTGCTCATCGAGATCTGCGATGAGGACAGCGTGGGGCGGGTCAGGCCATATAGACGCGAAGCGCCGGCAACTCTTACGCACGGAGGTGTCAAAGGCCGCTGCGACCAACTCGGAGGTCGTCATTCGCCAGCCTCCCCGCGCTGCTCGGACGATTGGCTTCTGTCCACGCCCTTCGACCACGTCCGGTAGTAAGCGACGATCGTCATGATCCACAGGCCGGCGGCACCGACCAGCAGCTGGGCCCACAACCCCTCGGATCCGGACTCGAGCACGAAATGCGCGACGAACGACAGAAAGAGGCCGACACAGAACACGGACAGCGACTGCTGACCGCATCTGATCAAGGGTTGGAGCACCGGTGACCTCAGACCGGGCCAGTCGATCGGAATGAGCGAGACGACGATGAACACCAGGCTCGCCAGATGGATGACGCGATAAGGCCCCAGATTGGTCTTGTCGTTTGGAATGAAGACGGCGGCGAGCCCCTCGGGAATGTAGTCCCGCAGTCCCGGAATTCGTTCCGCCAGCGTCATCGCGAGCGCAAGGATCAGGAAGCCGCTACTGAGGACGAGCAGCGTGCGGGACGACAGCAGCCAGCGGCTTGCCGCCGCCCCTCCCAACGCCAGCCAGGCTCCGAATACGAAAAGCAGTTGCCAGGCGAACGGATTGAAATACCAGACTCCTGCCGGATAGGACGGCAGATTCAATTCGTAATGTCGGGCGGCCAGATAAAGACCGAGCGAGCCGATCATCACTGCATTGCGCCATCGCAGCATGAACCAGAGCACGACGGGAAACGCGGCCATCAGCACGATGTAGAGCGGCAGAACGTCGAGATTGAGCGGCTTGAACTTGAGTATCAGGCCCTGCGAGAGCGTCTCGACGGGAAAATTCATGAGCGGCGCGACGTTGAACTGATCCATCAGATGAAGATCGTCAAAGCTGTGCGCGATGTAGTGCACGGCCGTGAGATAGACCAGGAACAACAGCAGGTGAGCGACATAGAGCTGCCACACCCGCCGCAGCAGCCGGGTTGCGCCGATGACGAAGCCACGCTCCATCATCATCGAGCCGAATACGAACGTCGCGGTGTAGCCGGAGATCAGCACGAACAGATCGGCGCCATCGCTGAAGCCGTAGTTTCGCGTCGTGAACCAGGCGAGCGCAGAATCTGGAATGTGCCCGAGAAAGATCAACCAGTTCGCCAGGCCGCGAAACAGATCCAGTCGCACATCGCGCCGTTGCTTGACCAGCACCGACCTGATCGTGATCGTTTCCCACAACCGGCGACGCAAGAGAAACGCAACTTGCAAGGGCCGACCGGGGGCGTGAATGGTCTCGTCAGTCAACGGTGCGTTCTCCATCTCTATCTCTGCGGTCAACTTTTGTCGGATCGCAACCGTGTCGCCGCTCATTCGCGCGGCACGCTAGGTTGCGTCATCGACGCAGGTTTGACGGACATCAAACCCGATCGGCGCACCAGCCAAATCTTTTTGTGATTCAATCGCGTAATGAATCGAGGCGCCCGTCGTCCTCCACCGGAAGAGTCATCGGCCACGACATCTCTCGGCATGCTCGAGGGCTTTGCGCGCGACCTGCGATTTCTCGCAGCGGCGAGAATTTTTCTCTGTAAGAAGATCGACGTTTCTCGTCGCCTGCGGCAACACGGCGATCCGCGCAACGACGCTCGCGAGTGCGCGCGTCGACATTTGATCTTGCTCAACCTACACAATCAAGCTCCGGGTTTGGTTGCTGCTCGATCGAGCCACCGGGACTTGATTGACACCAACTCGACGAGATCAACAGGAGAAACCAGAATGAGTCACCGCAAGCTGATCGTCGCCGCCGCGATCATGTCGTTCGTTGCGTTGCCCGCCATGGCACAGAAGAGCACGGCCGATGAGAAGAACGGCCATCACTACTCGGGCGGACCGAAGACCGAGGTCCCTCACCATATGGGCAAGAAAGAGAGCGACGGCGGGACGACCAGCGGATCTGGCGGCAGCCACCATTACGGCGGCGGACCCAAGACCGAAGTCCCGCATCACACGGGTCCGAAGAAGCAGCAATGACGATCGCGCAGTGATTCCGCCGCTCGCGAACGCCCAAAACGAATTCGCCCGGGAGCGGACATCCACTCCCGGGCGATATCGATCTCTGAAAGTCGAAGACCTTAGTTCGGCACCGCCGCCTTCGACGCGGGCTTGGCGGCCACCGCGTTGGCGGTGACGCCGTGCAGGAAGTCGTACGCGGCATGCAGGGCCTTGTCGTCCTCCTCCTTCGGCGGAACATAGGACTGCGATCCGGTCTGCTCGCCGCCCTCGCCGGCTGAGAGATGCCCGCGCATCTGGGACTCCGCCATGGTGTCCATGCGGCCCTTCAGCTCCGGCGGCACGTCCTGCAGGATCTCGATGTCGGGGGCGATGCCCTGGGCCTGGATCGAGCGGCCGGACGGCGTGTAGTAGCGCGCGGTGGTCAGCGCCAGCGCGCCATTGCCGGCACCGAGCGGAATGACCGTCTGCACCGAACCCTTGCCGAACGAGCGCGTGCCGATGATGGTCGCACGCTTGTGATCGTGCAGTGCGCCGGCCACGATCTCGGAAGCCGAGGCCGAGCCGCCATTGACCAGGACCACCAGCGGCTTGCCCTTGGTGAGGTCGCCGCCATGCGCGGTGAAGCGCTGGGTCTCTTCCGGACTGCGGCCGCGGGTCGAAACGACCTCGCCGCGCTGGAGGAAGGCGCTCGACACCGACACGGCCTGGTCGAGCAGACCGCCCGGATTGTTGCGCAGGTCCATCACATAGCCGGTGAGCTTCTCCTGCGGCACCTGCTTGGCGATCGCGGCGATCGCCTTCTTCAGGCCGTCGGTGGTCTGCTCGTTGAACGAGGTGACGCGGATATAACCGATGTCGCCGTTCTCGACGTGGAAGCGCACCGGGCGCACATGGATGATCTCGCGCGTGATCGCGACGTCGAGCGGCGCGTCAGCGCCCTTGCGCACGATGGTGAGCTTGGTCTTGGTATCGACCGGGCCCTTCATCTTGTTGACGGCCTGCTCGAGCGTCATGCCCTGCACGGCCTCGCCGTCGATCTTGCTGATGAGGTCGCCGGACATCAGGCCGGCCTTCGAGGCGGGCGTATCGTCGATCGGGGAAACGACCTTGACGAGGTCGTCTTCCATCGTGACCTCGATGCCGAGGCCGCCGAACTCGCCGGAAGTGGTCTCCTGCATCTCGGTCCAGGCCTTCGCGTTCATGTAGCGCGAATGCGGATCGAGCGAGGTCACCATGCCCGTGATCGCGCCTTCGATCATCTTGGCGTTGTCGGGCTTCTCGACATAGCTCGCCTTGACGCGCTCGAAGACCGTACCGAACAGGTTGAGCTGGGAATAGGCATCGTCCGCGCTCGCTGCCGCCCGTGCCGCCCATACACCACCGTGCGGGCTGGCGACCAGAAGGGTGAGACACGCTCCGGTGAGCGCGCCCAGAGGGAACAGCAGGGTTTTCCGCATGGATGGGCTTGCCTTTTTGCTTGGCGGTTCGCTTGAGCTTGCTTGGGCTCGTCTCTCGAGACCTGGGAAGCACACTTGGGAGGCGCCATGCAATTGGCGATCCAGTCCACTTCTCACAATACCATTCTGGTTTCTTCAAGGCCGGGATGCACCGCCGACCGGTACACCGCAAAAATCGCTTCGTTCGGGCCTAAACTTTTGGCAACGTTGCAGGACTGGCCCGCCCCCAAAGGGACCTAAAGGGGGAATCGGTGCGCCCGTCCACGCCGCGCAGCCATGCCATTTTAGGATGGTTTTGGAACGCTGGACGGGTTAGGCGATGACACAAGGCTTCAAATTCTCGGGAGGATAACAATGAACGAAGCACCCCGGATCCGGCCGGAACGGAACGTCGAGCTCGGCGCCAGCAACGAGCCGTTCCAAAACCTGCACGAATTCATTCGGAAAGCGCGGGCCAACCTCAACCAGAACGCCTGGGACTACATCGTCGGAGCCGCCGAGACCGAAACAACGATGCGCCGCAACCGCATGGCGCTGGACGAGATCGCCTTCCGGCCGCGGGTGCTGCGCGACGTCCGAAAGGTCGACGGCTCGATTCAGCAGTTCGGCCGCAAAATGCGCCTGCCGGTGGTGCTCGCCCCCGTCGGCGCGCTCGAGATCTTCGACCCGGATGGCGCGGCGAGCGTCGCGCGGGCTGCCGGCACCTTCGGCGCGGCGCACATGCTGAGCTCGGTGTCCGAGCCAGGCCTGGAGCAGACCGCCGAAGCCGCGCCGGATGCGCTGCGGCTCTATCAGCTCTATGTCCGCGGCGACGATGCCTTTGTCGCGGATGTCGTCAGCCGGGCCGAGAAGAACGCCTATGCCGGCTTCTGCCTGACCGTCGACACCGCCCATTACAGCCGTCGTGAGCGTGACATCGCCAAGCGCTACGTTCGCGAGAGCCGCCTGCGTGCCACCGGCGGCGATTTCCAGAAGGGCCTGGAGTGGCGGACCGTGAAGATGATCAAGGACAAGTTCAGGATTCCGCTGATCCTGAAGGGCATCGCCACCGCCGAGGACGCCCAGATCGCGGTCGATCACGGCGTCGAATGGATCTACGTCTCCAACCATGGCGGCCGCCAGCTCGACCATGGCCGCGGCGCCATGCATGTGCTGCCCGAGATCGTCGAGGCCGTGAAGGGCCGCGCCAAGATCATGGTCGATGGCGGCATCTGTCGCGGCACCGACATCGTCAAGGCGATCGCGGCGGGCGCGGACATGGTCGGGATCGGCCGGCTGCAATGCTGGGCGCTGGCGGCGGCTGGCGAGGCCGGCGTCGCGCGGATGCTGGAGCTGCTGGAGGACGAGGTGCTGCGCTGCCTCGGCCTTTTGGGCGCCACGTCATTTGCCGAGGTCGACAAATCCTGCCTGCATCCGGCGACCGCCACCAACGCACCGAGCGTGTTCAGCGCATTCCCGCTGTTCGACCACGATCCGTATCGATACTGAGTGAAAAGGACGCAATGACATCGCTCTCTCCCGGCAGCGCGGATGCGCTGCTGTTCGATCTCGGGCGCGTGGTGCTCGACATCGACTTCTCCAAGGCGATCGCCTGCTGGGCGGGACATGCCGGCTGCCAGCCCGAGGCCATCGTCGCGCGCTATGTGCGTGACGAGGCTTACCGGCTGCACGAGGTCGGCAAGATCAGCGACGAGGACTATTTCGCTTCGCTGCGTGCTTCGCTCGGCATCGGCATTTCGGACGCCCAGTTCCTGGAAGGCTGGAACGCGATCTTCGCCGGCGAGATGCCTGATATCGCCGAGCTGCTGCCGCGCGCGGCGAAACAGATGCCGCTCTATGCCTTCTCCAACACCAACCGGCCGCATGTTGACTATTTCTCGAAGGAATATGGCGAACTGCTCGGCCATTTCCGCGCGCTGTATCTGTCGTCCAGCATCGGCCTGCGCAAACCCGACGCGGAAGCCTTCGACCATGTCGTCGCCGCGATCGGCGTGCCCGCAGCACGTATCGTGTTCTTCGACGACCTCGCCGAGAACATCGAAGGCGCGCGGTCGCGCGGGCTGACGGCGGTGCATGTGACGTCGCCGCGCGACGTCGAGAACGCCTTGAAGGCATTGGGCATCTGACGATCTCCGCTCATCGGGAGGCGCCAACGTCGGGCAGCCCTCCCGGAGCCAATTTTGCCCAAAATGAGGAACCAGAGCGCTTTGTGCATTTTTGTACGGAGTTCCGGGAACGGAATGGCCCCTTCCGGACTCTTGAGTCCGTTGGGACTTCTACACCGGACTTATGGACGTGCTGGGCAAAACCTATCTCACCAAGCAAGCCTCTCTCCTGCTTGAATTCGCAAGAACCACCTCGGATTCTGACCTTTCCGCCAAGCTGATCAGCAAGGCCGCCGACCTGAAATCCCAGGCCGATCCGCTACCCGACAAGGATCAAGGGCCGAAGGCTCCCGACGTCGCGCTGGACGACGGGCCGGACCGGCCGAGCGGGAGTTGAGCGATGCCGGCCGTGGCACTCATCATTCTCGTCCTCGCCATGGCCACCCTCCTGCCGATCGGCCTCATTCTCTGGATCATGCCACGCCAAGCCTGAGCCTGCCTTCGATCCAGGGCCGGAAAGCGGCAAGATAAATCGTGCCCGCTCCGCATTTTTGCCTCTGCCCCCGCGCTCGGCTAGAAGACTGTCGGAACATTTCGTCCGAACGTGCCGAGCAGGAGTTTCGCCGTGGCCTTGATGCCGGTTTCCGACGCCCTTGCTGCGGTGCTGGCGGGTGCAGAGCCGCTGCCTGCAGAGATGGTTTCACTCGACGAAGCCTACCATCGCGTGCTCGCGCAGGACGTCGCTGCGCGGCGCACCCAACCGCCCCAGGCGATGTCGGCGATGGACGGCTACGCCGTGCGCGCGGCCGATGCGGCAACGATCGATTCCAGGCTGACGATGATCGGTGAGGTCGCAGCGGGCCGTCCGTTCACGGAAAGGGTCGGCGCCGGCGAAGCCGTGCGGATCTTCACCGGCGGCGTCGTTCCCGACGGCGCCGACGCAGTCGTGATCCAGGAGGACACGATCGCCGAGGGCAAGCACGTAACGATCAAGGAAGCCGCGATCGTGGGTCGGCACATCCGCCCCGCCGGCGTTGATTTCCGCGAGGGTGACGTCCTCCTGCGCAAGGGAACCCGTCTGACAGAGCGCGATCTCGCCCTCGCCGCTGGAATGAATCACCCGCAACTCGCCGTCTGCCGTCGTCCGAAGGTCGCGATCCTCGCCACCGGCGATGAACTGGTGATGCCGGGCGCGACGCCCGGGCACGGCCAGATCGTCTATTCCAACGGCTATGCCCTGCACGCGCTCGCCCGCAGCGAGGGCGCCGAGACCATCGACCTCGGTGTTGCCGCCGATACGCTGGAGGCCACCACCGCCGGCATCCGCCGCGCGCGCGAAAGCGGCGCCGACGTCCTGGTCACGACCGGGGGCGCATCGGTCGGCGACCACGATCTGGTCCAGCAGGCGCTGAAGGACGAAGGCATCGCGTTGGCGTTCTGGAAGATCGCGATGCGGCCCGGCAAGCCGATGATGCACGGACGCTTAGGGACGATGGGCGTCATTGGCCTGCCCGGCAATCCCGTGTCGTCCTACGTGTGCGCCTTCCTGTTCATGGTGCCGCTGATTCGCGCGCTGGCAGGCCGTTCGGTGATTCATCACCATCGCGAGCGCGCCGTGCTGGGCCGCGATCTCGGCGCCAATGACCAGCGCCAGGATTATCTGCGCGCGCGCCTGGAGCTGCGCGACGACGGCACGCTCGTCGCCCTTCCCGTCAGCCATCAAGACTCCTCTCTGCTTGCGAATCTTGCTGCAGCACAGGTACTTCTCGTGCGCGCACCGCTTGCGCCAAAGGCCGAGGCCGGCAGCCCCTGCGAAGTGCTGCGGCTCCCCGTCTGAACTGCGCGGCCACACGCATTCCGCGAGTTTCGCTCTGTTCACGGTAAATTAAGCAGTTGCGGAACATGTATCGAACATATAGTGTCCGTTCATGATTTGTTTCGAGGATGTAGCGGCTTATCGCTGAACTCATCGTCTCGGAATCGAACGACATCAACCGGGGGACTTTGGTCGAGATGTTAACGCGCAAACAATACGAGCTTCTGCGGTTCATCAGCGAACGCTTGAAGGAAAGCGGCGTGCCGCCGTCCTTCGACGAGATGAAGGATGCGCTCGACCTGCGCTCGAAGTCAGGCATCCACCGCCTGATCACCGCACTCGAGGAGCGCGGCTTCATCCGCCGCCTGCCCAACCGCGCCCGGGCCATCGAAGTGATCAAACTGCCGGAGCTCCAGGCTGCCGCCGGCAACCGACGCGGCTTCACGCCAAGCGTCATCGAGGGCAATCTCGGCAAGCTACGCGCGAGCTCCAGCCCGTCCGCGGACGAGGGCGAGCGGCCCGTTGCGGTGCCCGTGATGGGTCGCATCGCGGCCGGCACCCCGATCGAGGCGTTGCAGACCCGCAGCCACACCATCAGCGTGCCTCCGGACATGCTCGGCTCCGGCGAGCATTACGCGCTCGAAGTGCGCGGCGATTCCATGGTCGAGGCCGGCATCCTCGACGGCGACATGGCGCTGATCCAGCGCAACGAGAGCGCCGATACCGGCGACATCGTGGTGGCGCTGATCGACGACGAAGAAGCCACGCTCAAGCGCTTCCGCCGCCGCGGCGCCTCGATCGCGCTGGAGCCCGCCAATGCCGCTTACGAGGTGCGCATCCTGCCGCCGAACCGCGTGAAGATTCAGGGCAAGCTGATCGGGCTTTACCGCAAGTACTGATACCGGAAGTCTTCAGCGCCTCGCGCGCGCCTTCGGTCGGCATCGCCGATCAGAGATTGGAGCGGATTGATGGTCCGCTCCGGCTGGATAGTCTTTCTGGTTCTGCACAGATTGTCCGGCCCCTCCCCCTTTCGCGACATCCTCGGCAGGCCGCGCGAAGCAACATCGCTTCGCGGGCCTTGCGAGTTCGAGGGGGACAGCCCAACTGCGCCAGATCGTTTGAGCGCAGCCGCAGCAACGCTGGTCGCATCATGTCGCATCATCATGTCGGCTAGGACACGGCCGTGATCCAGAAAATCCGCAACGACCGCAATGCAGCGCGCACGCAGCCGAGCTGACGATACTCGGGCTGGCTGGTTTCGCCGGTCGTTGACGCGCGCCTGCCAAATGCACGGAAGCCGACTTTGTTCCTATCGAATTCGGAAAAGATGGAAAAGATAATGTGATCGGGGCTCGCGGATCCCAGCCGCAGATTTGCCTACAACCAAGCAGACCGTCACGTGCTTCCACTCTGGTAGGGGCCTGCGCCTCCGAAAGGGGTGCGGGTCGCTATCTCTGCATAGAGGAGCACCCGATGTGTGACTACAGCCTGCATGCCGTCGCGACGCGCCCCGCAGAAGTCGGCGAGACGATCGTCACGACAACATTCCGCGGCACCTCGACGCGCGGCTTCGCCTCCGAAGCCGATCTCTCCGTCGCGGTCTGCCTGCTGCCGGGAACGGAGCTCGCCTTCGCCGATAACGTCCGTTACGACAACCGCTGGATCTGGACGCGCACCGTCAACTCCCGCGTCGGCAAGTTCGGCAAGATCGATCCGCATATTCCCGATCGCCATCATGATGCGATCGAATTCCCGGACGGCAAATCCGTGCTGGTGACGCAGCTCGTCGAGGGCCAGCGCGCAACCGTGCTGCAACTGCCGGTGACTCAACCGATCGGCGAGCGCGAGCACAAGCCGCAGATCATCGCCGACAGTCGCCCGACGGTCACGCGACTGCCGATCGGCTGACGCCCTCCGGCCCGGCGGGTCCGGGGCCAGGATTGAAATGCCGTCGCCGGCCGATGCCGGCGAGCCCGGTGGGTTTGTGTTTCACGAAATTCGATCGGCGAGCGCCGCCGCACCTCGTCGCCGCACGAAGTTTGGGCCGTCCTGCCTGAATTTTGAACCTCCGCTCCGCAGCCAAATGACCGATGCTGTCGTGGTTTGAGGCGGCGGACACGCTCGATGAAAACCTTTATTCGCGTTGTTGAACTCTGGGTGCCTGACCGGACGCGCATGCGGCTGGAATTCGGCGGCGGCCTTTACGATGAAGGGCTGTCCGCGTTCAAGGCCGTCAGCGAAGAGCTGCACTTCGGATATGACGAGGGGCTTCCGGGCAAGGCCTGGGCCTGCGGCCATCCCGTCATCCTCACGAAATTCGCCAACTCCTATTTCAAGCGGACCGATCAGGCCGTCGCCGCCGGCCTCACCTGCGGCGTGGCGGTGCCGGTGTTTGCAGGCGAATTTCTGCAAGCCGTGATGGTGCTGTTCTGCGGCGACGACGAGGCGCATGTCGGCGCGATCGAACTCTGGCACAACGATCCTGATCTCTCCCACGAGATGGGCCTCGTCGACGGCTATTACGGCGCGGCGGACATGTTCGAATTCAACTCGCGCCACACTAAATTTCCTCGCGGCTTCGGACTTCCCGGACGCACCTGGAAGGCGGGCCTGCCGCTGATCATCAAGGACCTGCACGACGCCAAGAGCTTCCTGCGCTGGGAGGACGCAGCCAAGGTCGGGATCAATCTGGGTGTCGGCGTGCCCTACCGAACCGGCACCGACCAAACCTGGGTCCTGACTTTCCTCTCCGCGCAGGCAACGCCGATTGCGCGACGCTTCGAGATCTGGGTCCCGAACGAGGCCCGTTCGGCGCTGGTCTTTCGCGCCGGCGATTGCAGCGCGCAGACCGACCTTGCCGCCCGCTATGCCGCCAATTCCATTGCCAGGGGCGAAGGCAGCATCGGCGGCGCCTGGGCCGCCGGCATGCCCGCGCTCAACGACGATCTCACTCATGACGGCTCGATCGCGGGCTCTGAGGCCTGCGCAGCCGGGCTGAGCCGAATGGTGGCCCTGCCGGTCATCGGCAAGGCAAAGCTCGAAGCCGTGCTGGCCTGGTATCTGTAATCGATGGCGTCAATCGTCGGCCTGCAAGTCGGTCTCCGATGGCGTTGCGTCGCGGCTGCGGGGAGCCGCCTTCTGCGCAAGGCTGCCGTCGAAGTCACCTTCGCCCGCACCGGCCGGTAACCACGGGCGGTTCGTGCCTCTTGCCCTCACCGCCTGAACCGAAAAGCCGTCGCCACGCTGGGTCAATGCCAGCGCGCCCTGGCGAGCGAGCCGCTGCCGATCCACCACCATCGCCGCACAATCGCGCGGCGCGGGCCTCGACGTCACCACCAGTGCAGCCCGGTTGCAATCGTCCGCCAACGCGTCGATGCGCGAGGCCAGCGCGACCAGCCGTCCGTCTGCGAGCGGCGTTACGCAGCCCGACTCGTCGCACGATATGCCGCTCGCCAGCGCGCTACTGCCGGCATCGCGCGGATCGGCGTCGGCAGCCAACCACTCCCTCAGCACGAAATTGTCCTTGCCTGCCCTGATCAGATGCAAACGCCCGTCGCCGCCCCGCACCGCGACGCTCGCGCCGTCCCCGGCAATCAGGATATCGGGCTGGCGCACCGACAGCCCCCAGCCGATGGAAACCAGCAGCACGACGGCACCGCCCCAGCGCAACGGCGTACGCAGCAGGCCCATCACGATGACTCCCAGGCTCGCTGCGATCAGCGGCGCGATGCCGAACGCCGGGATGCGACCGACCGCGCCCGGCAATGCCGCCACCCAGCGCGAGACCGCGACCATCCAGTCGATGCCGATCCCCATCAGCCACCAGAACACGCCGTCGAGCCCGAACGGCGCTGCGAGCAATCCCAGCAGCCCCGCCGGCATCACCAGCGCCGAGACCACCGGCATCGCACCGAGATTGGCGAGCACGCCGTAGGGCGTGACGCGGTGGAAGTGGAAGGCGGCGTAGGGCGTGGTCGCAAGCCCGGCGATCAGCGAGGCCAGGAACAGCATCGCGATCTCGCGGCCGCCCCACATCGCGACGCGCGCGGTCGCCGAATGATCGGGTGAGGCAAACAGGTTCGGCATGCCGATCTGTACCAGCGCGACGAGACCCAGCGTCGCGGCAAAGGACATCTGGAAACTCGGATGCACAAGCGCTTCCGGCGCGACCGCGAGCACGATCAGCGCCGCCACCGCGAGCGTACGGAAGGTGATGGCGCGGCGATCGACCATCACTGCGATCAGCACCACCGCCGTCATGAAGAACGATCTTTGCGTGGCGACCTCCGCGCCAGACAACAGCAGATAGAACGCAGCCGCCACCAGCGCTGCGGCCGCCGACCATTTCTTGATGGCAAAGCCGGCCGCCAGTCCCGGGATCAAGGCCAGCAGTGCGCGCACCGCGAAGAAGACGACGCCGGCGACGACCGCCATGTGATAGCCGGAGATCGAGAGCACATGGCCGAGCCCCGAGATGAACATCGCGTCATTGACGGGCGTGGAAATCGCATCGCGCCGCCCGGTGAGCAGCGCTGTCGCGATCGCGCGGTTGTCACCTTCGAGCGTGGCACGGATGCGGGCATCGATCGCATCGCGCAGGCCCTGCATGAAGGCGGCATAACGCAGCCGCAGGCCGCCGGCATCGGGCGGGACTGAAGCCGTGATCGCGCCCATCACGAAGCCGGAGGCGCCGATGCCCTGAAAGAACATGTCGCGCGAAAAATCGTAGCTGCCGGGGCGCACCGGCGAGAGCGGCGGCATCAGCCGCGCCTTGAGCTGCACGAAGCTGCCGACCTCGGGCGCAGTGCCCTTGCGCACCGACAGGCGGACGCGTTCCAGCTTGACCTCGCTGCGCTGCGCCTCCATGGCCGTGACGCGCAGCACGAAACGATCGGTTCGCTCGCGGATATCGCGGGCCTCGACGAAACCCGACAGCGACACTGAATAGAGCGGCTTGGCCAGCACGGGGTGGGCGATGCGCGCCGTCTTCCAGGTTGCCACGGCAAAGCCGGAAGCGACCGCCGCAATCATGATCGCAGGCGCAAACAGCCGGCTCCGCCGCAACAGCACCGCGCCAAACGTGAGCGCGATAGCCGTCGCGGCAACGACCCACAGCACCGGCTCATGATCGGCGGCAAAATAGAGTGCGATGCCACCGCCAAAGGCGACAGGCACCCACGGCAACAGTCGCCCGGCGCCGGCCTCCGCGCGGGCCCATTCACGCAGCGTCTCGACGATTGCCGGCCAGGCGCCAAAGCCCGCGGGGGCAAAGCCGCCAGCCGGTGCAGCACGGCCGACCGGCCACGTCCCGGCAACTCCCTGGGAGCGTATTGGCCGGCCCGGCTCCGCCATATCCCTGCACCCTACGCGACGCGATTGCCGCCAAGGCTACCGGAACGTGCGGCCGCGCGAATAGCGGTACAAATCGAGAACGAAGGGAGCCTCCCCCTACTTTTCCTCTTCCATCGTCACGGCGACATCCGCCTTGGCCGACAGCCGCACCTTGTTCCCCTCGACACCGGCGACGAGCCCCTTGTCGATGAAATGATGATGACCCTTGTGGCTGCCCTCGCCACTGTCCTTCTTGGTCAGCTTGATGCGGTTGCCCTCGACCTTGTCGACGGTGCCGACATGGACGCCGTCGGCGCCGATCACTTCCATGTGCTCTGCGATAGTTTGCATGGTGGGTTCCTTGTTGGAGCCACCTCAACGCGCGGAGAGAGCTTCGGTTCGTATTCTGCTGTCATTCCGGGGCGCGCCACTTGGCGCGAGCTATGATGCGCAATTGCGCATCGGAGAATCCATAACCACAAGCTGGGGTTATGGATTCCGGGCCTGGCCCTTCGGGCCATCCCGGAATGACAAACTGATGAAGAGTGCCAATCAGATCAGCGGCGCCTTCGCCGAAGCGTGGTGATTGACGATCTTCCAGTCGCCGTCCTCGCGGACGATGACCCAGCTCATCTTGACGACGAGATCAGGGCGCTCGCCGGCGAGGTCGAACGAGATGGTCGCGGCCATGTTGATCAGATCGGGGCCGGCCTGCGCTGCGTTCACGTCGGAGAATACGGCGCTCGGCTTGCGCCAGCGCGGCAGGCCGTTGAAGTAATCGGCAACACCGTCCCTGCCCCGATAGAGTCTCGGGTTCGAACCGAAGAAGAACGCGTTTTTCGCATAGAGCGACGAGAGCGCGGCGGCGTCGAGCGTCGCGAAGCCGGCGCACCATTTCGCGATGATGGCGGAAACGATGGCGTCGGCTTCGTTGCTCATATGCGCATCACCCCTTTGCGACTTCCTTCGCGAAGGTGTCGCGCAGGCCGATGGTGCGGGAGAACACCGGCTTGCCCGGCGTCGAGTCCTTGTCGCGGACGAAATAGCCCTGCCGCTCGAACTGCATCGGCTCGGTCGAATTGCTCGCTGCGACCGATGCCTCGATCCGCGCGTCGCTGAGGATCTCCAGCGAGTTCGGATTGAGATCGGCCGCGAAGTTTTGGGCGTCCGGGCTCGGATTGGCGAACAGCTGGTTGTAGATGCGGATCTCCGCGGGCACCGACGCCGCCGCCGGCAGCCAATGCATCGTCGCCTTGACCTTGCGGCCGTCGGGCGCGTTGCCGCCCTTGGTCGCGGGATCATAGGTGCAGCGCAGCTCCACCACCTCGCCCTTGTCGTTCTTGATCACGCCGGTGCACTTGACGAAATAGGCGTAGCGCAGTCGCACCTCGTTGCCCGGCGACAGGCGGAAGAACTTCTTCGGCGGGTTCTCCATGAAGTCGTCCTGCTCGATATAGAGTTCGCGGCCGAACGTGATCTTGCGCGTGCCGGCGGACGGGTCATCCGGATGGTTGATCGCCTCGAGCTCCTCGGTCTGCCCTTCCGGATAGTTCTCGATCACCACCTTGAGCGGGCGCAGCACGCCCATGCGTCGCTGCGACGTGCGGTTCAGCTCCTCGCGGATGCAGAACTCGAGCATGCCGACGTCGACCACGCTGTTGGCCTTGGCAACGCCGATGCGCTTGACGAATTCACGCAGCGCGGCCGGCGGCACGCCGCGGCGGCGCATCCCCGCCATGGTCGGCATCCGCGGATCGTCCCAGCCCGCGACATGGCCGTCGCGGACGAGCTGGGTCAGCACGCGCTTGGACAGCAGCGTATAGGTCAGGTTGAGCCGCGCGAATTCATACTGGTGCGGCTGCGACGGCACCGGCAGTTTTTCGATGAACCAGTCGTAGAGCGGCCGGTGGTCCTCGAACTCCAGCGTGCAGATCGAATGCGTGATGCCCTCGATCGCGTCCGACTGGCCGTGGGCATAATCGTAGCTCGGATAGATGTGCCACTTGGTGCCGGTGCGCGGATGATGCGCATGCAGGATGCGGTACAGCACGGGGTCGCGCAGATTGATATTGCCGGCTGCCATATCGATCTTGGCCCGCAGCACCCGCGTGCCGTTCGGGAATTCACCGGCCTTCATGCGGCGGAACAGGCCGAGGTTTTCGTCCACACTGCGGTCGCGGAACGGCGAATTCTTGCCGGGCTCGGTCAGCGTGCCGCGCGAGAGGCGGATCTCCTCCTGGGTCTGGTCGTCGACATAAGCGAGGCCGTCGCGGATCAGCTGCTCCGCCCATTCGTACAGGCGGTCAAAATAGTCGGAGGCAAAGAACAGGTTCTTGCCCCAGTCGAAGCCGAGCCAGCGTACGTCGGCCTGGATGGAATCGATATATTCCTGCTCTTCCTTGACCGGGTTGGTGTCGTCGAAACGCAGATGGCAGCGGCCCGGAAACTCCTGGGCGATGCCGAAATTCAGCGCGATCGACTTGGCATGGCCGATATGCAGATAGCCGTTCGGCTCCGGCGGGAACCGGGTCACGATCTCCCTGTATTTGCCCTGGTCGAGGTCGGCCTGGATGATGTCACGAATGAAATCGCGCCCAACCTCAGCTGCCACCGGTTCTGTCATTACGAAAATCCTGTCGGGAAATCAGCGGTTCTTCTGCCAAATTCGGGAGGCTGAGCCAAGAGCTTAAGCAGGCCTCAAGCGGGGCCTGGCAGGTCCGCCGACGGGCTTTGTTTATGTCCCGTTCCTGCTATACACCACCGCCTCCAAAGCATAGGCCCTGCCAAGAATGACCAATTCCGTCGTCACGCGCTTCGCTCCCTCGCCGACCGGCTTCCTCCATATCGGGGGCGCCCGCACCGCGCTGTTCAACTGGCTGTATGCGAAGAAGCACGGCGGCAAGATGCTGCTCCGGATCGAGGACACCGACCGGGAGCGCTCCACGGAGGCGGCGATCGGCGCCATTCTCGACGGTCTGAAATGGCTGGAGCTCGGCTGGGACGGCGAGGTCATCTACCAGTTCAGCCGTGCCGCACGCCACCGCGAGGTCGCCGAGCAGCTGCTCGCCGACGGCAAGGCCTATCGCTGCTACGCGACCGCCGAGGAACTCGCCGCCATGCGCGAGAAGGCGCGCGCGGAAGGGCGCACCCGCCTCTATGACGGGATGTGGCGCGATCGCGATCCCGCGACAGCCCCGTCCAACGTCAAGCCGACGATCCGCCTGCGCGCGCCGCAGACCGGCGAGACCGTGATCGAGGACCAGGTCCAGGGCCGCGTGGTCTGGCAGAACGAGAACCTCGACGACCTCGTGCTCTTGCGCGGCGATGGCAACCCGACCTACATGCTCGCCGTGGTGGTCGACGACCACGACATGGGCGTCACCCATGTGATCCGCGGCGACGATCATCTGATCAACGCCGCGCGCCAGAAGCAGATCTACGATGCGATGGGATGGGCTCTGCCGAGCATGTCCCACATTCCGCTGATCCACGGCCCGGACGGCTCGAAGCTCTCCAAGCGTCACGGCGCGCTCGGCGTCGATGCCTACCGCGCCATGGGATATTTGCCGGCCGCGCTACGCAATTACCTCGTCCGGCTCGGCTGGAGCCATGGCGACCAGGAGATCTTCTCGACCGAGGAGATGATCGCGGCGTTCGACCTCGCCAGCGTCGGCCGCGCCGCTGCCCGCTTCGATTTCGCCAAGCTGGAAAATCTCAACGGCCACTACATCCGCCACGCCGACGATCAATCACTCGTGAAGATGTTCGAGGACGTGCTCGACCATCTCGTGCCCGCACGCGACGAGATTAAGGCCAAATTAAACGACACTACGCGCGCCCAGCTTCTCAAGGCCATGCCGGCCCTGAAGGAGCGCGCCAAGACGCTGATCGAGCTGATCGACAGCGCTTATTTCATCTTCGCCGACCGGCCGCTGGAGCTCGATCCCAAGGCACAAGCGCTGCTGACGCAAGAGAACCGCAAGCTGATCGGCCAGCTTCATTCCGCGCTGGAGAAAGTCGAGACATGGAGCGGCGCCACCACCGAAGCCGCGCTACGCGCTTTTGCCGAGGAAAATAGTCTCAAGCTCGGCGCGGTCGCCCAACCCTTGCGGGCCGCGCTGACCGGGCGGACGACGTCGCCTGGTATATTTGAGGTTTTGGACGTCCTGGGACGCCAGGAAAGCCTCGGCCGGCTTGAGGATCAGTCCAAGGACCAGACTAAGACGTAAGTCGAGCATGCGTGCGGTGATCTTGCAGCGCACACAGCAATAATATACCCATCTCCCCCGTACCTTCTGGAACATCCGGCCTGCCCCATCATCTCGCAAGGGGGCCTCCGGCTCCGGCCCGCTTCACATTTCATCGGGGACCTACGATGGACGCAAAACCGAGCAATAAGACCGCTACGCTGACGGTCGGAAACAAGAACTACGATCTCCCGATCCACAGCGGCAGCGTCGGGCCTGATGTCGTCGATATCGGCAAGCTCTACGGCCAGTCCGGCCTGTTCACCTACGATCCCGGCTTCACCTCCACCGCGAGCTGCCAGTCGAAGATCACCTATATCGACGGCGACGCGGGCGTGCTGGAATACCGCGGCTACCCGATCGAGCAGCTCGCCGAGAACGGCGACTTCCTCGAGACCTGCTATCTCCTGCTGTTCGGGGATCTGCCGACCGCCGCGCAGAAGAAGGATTTCGACGACCGCGTGACCCATCACACGATGGTGCACGAGCAGATGGCCCGCTTCTTCCAGGGCTTCCGCCGCGACGCGCATCCGATGGCGATCATGGTGGCTGCGGTCGGCGCGCTCGCCGCGTTTTATCACGACTCCACCGACATCAACGATCCGAAGCAGCGCATGATCGCTTCCATGCGCATGATCGCCAAGATCCCGACGCTGGCGGCGATGGCCTACAAGTACACGGTCGGCCAGCCCTTCGTGTACCCGAAGAACTCGCTCAAGTTCGCCGAGAACTTCCTGCACATGTGCTTCGCCGTGCCGTGCGAGGACTACAAGATCAACCCGGTGCTCGCTGACGCGCTGGACAAGATCTTCATCCTGCATGCCGACCACGAGCAGAACGCCTCGACCTCGACGGTGCGCATCGCCGGCTCCTCCGGCGCCAACCCGTTCGCCTGCATCGCCGCCGGCATCGCCTGCCTGTGGGGTCCGGCGCATGGCGGCGCAAACGAAGCAGCCCTCGCGATGCTCGCCGAGATCGGCTCCGTGGACAAGATTCCCGAATTCATCGCCAAGGTGAAGGACAAGAACTCCGAAGTCCGCCTGATGGGCTTTGGTCATCGCGTCTACAAGAACTACGATCCGCGCGCCAAGATCATGCAGAAGATGTGTCACGCCGTGCTCAAGGAGACCGGCCATGGCGACGATCCGATGCTGAAGGTGGCGCTCGAGCTCGAGAAGATCGCGCTCAGCGACCAGTACTTCATCGACCGCAAGCTCTACCCGAACGTCGACTTCTATTCGGGCATCACGCTGAAGGCGATGGGCTTCCCGGTCTCGATGTTCACCGTGCTGTTCGCGGTCGCCCGCACCGTCGGCTGGATCAGCCAGTGGAGCGAGATGATCGAGGACCCGCAGCAGAAGATCGGCCGTCCGCGCCAGCTCTACACCGGCGTCACCCGCCGCGACTACGTCACGATCAAGGATCGCAAGTAAGCTCCAAGCCGATACGGCTTTCGAAGCGGCGCCATCGCAAGATGGCGCCGTTTTTGTTTATGGAGGTGCCGTAGGGTGCGCAAGCGCAGCGTGCCCACCACCTCTCCGCAACAGATACGACGTCGTGGGCACGCTTCGCTTTGCCCACCCTACGAGACCAATCGGGCCGTGACACGCTTGCTGCCGCGCACAACAACAAAGTCCACGCCTGCGGCCGCAAACGCCTTGACAGTCAGAGCGCTCCGCGCGCAAATTCTTACACTAAGTAAGAATGACGACAGGGATGGAAATGCCGGAGCAGCCGAGAAGTCGGCGGCAGACGCGCGCTGCCATTTTGACTCACCTGCTTCAGTCGGGTGGCTCGTTTCGCCCGCCGCTGGCCAAGGCCGTGCGCCTGTCCGAAGCGAGCCTGTCGCGCATCCTGCTTGACCTGAAGACCGAGGGCCTGATCGAGGAAGTGCGGCGCCCTGCCCCCTACGTCGGCGGCCCGACCGGACTCGTGTCGCTCGACGGCTCGGTTGCCCTCGCAGCCTTCGAGCTGACCGCTCAGCACCTCAGCCTCGGCGTCGGCGGCCTGTCGGGCGAGCTGCACTACACCGAGCGCGTGCCGCTGCCGAAGGCGCCGACCGTCGAGACCGTCGACCGGGCGTTTCGCGAAGCGATGACATTGCTGCGCGACTGGACGCGCCGCCGCCGCGTCGTCCTCTCTCAGGTCGGCGTCTCCATTCCGGGCCTCGGCCGGCTCAGCGCCGCGGGCAACCCCATCATTCCCTGTGACGTCGGGCGCATCAGCGACATGTTCGGCGAGATGTTCGCCGACGTGCCCGTCGAATTTACCAATTCGGTCGTGGCGCACGCCACATTCCATCGCTGTCGCACCGAAAACTATCCATTCAATGACACACACCTGTTCGTCTTTGTCAGCCATGGCGTTGCGGGCGCCTGGATGGATGATCCCGTCGAGACCGACGCGCTCCAGCCAATCGAGCTCGGTCACATGGTGTTTGGCGAAGGCGGGCCGCGCTGTCGCTGCGGCCACCTCGGCTGTGTCGAGGCCTATACTTCGCTTCCGGCGCTGGCCGAGCTTCTCGGCGTACCCGAGCCGGAGTTGCTCCAGCTCGGCAGCGATTGGGTCAGCGCGATCCCGATCTCCTCGCGCGTGCGTCAGGAGCTGCGGCATCGCCTGTATCGCCTTGGGCTCGCGATCGGCAACACGCTGAACGTCAAGCCCTGTCACGGCGTCGCCATCTCCGGCTGGCCTTCGCTCCTTGCGGAAGGCGATCGGAAAGCGCTGGTCGACGGCGTCGATGCCTGCCTGCTCGGCGGCCGCAAGCATGCGCAGGTGTCGCTGGCTTTCGTGCCGCCGTCGAACGGCAATGATCCCAGGGCCGCGCTGGCCTTCGCCGCGTTCTGCCTCGCCTGCCGCGGCGGCATGCCGGCCGCGTCGACGGAGGCCGCCTGAGACGGCCTGAAGCTGCGCGGCTCGCGCGCAAGAGAGTTCACACCGGGAGGAACTGCCATGCCGATCACGACAACAAGGCGCCGTCTGCTCGCTGGATCCGCTGCCGCGCTCGCACTGCCGGCCTTTGCCCGCGCGCAAGGCGCGGTCAAGCCGCGCCTGACCGCAATCTCGCAATGGTCCGCGGGCAGCGATGGGGCAGCCATCACCGCGCTCGGCAAGAAGTTCGAGGAGAAGGGCGGCGTCTGGCAGCACTCGCCCGTCCCCGGGTTCACCACCGAGATGATGAACAAGCTGCGCGCCCAGATCATGGCCGGCGATCCGCCGGCCTGCTCGCAGCTCAAGGGTCCCGAGATCGCAGCCTGGTCGAAGATTGCCCCGACCGTCGATCTCGACGCCGTCGTCGCTGCCGCCGGCTATGAGAGGGTGGTCGCGCCGGACCTTGCGAAATTGCACAAGCCGGGCGGCAAATGGATCGCACTGCCGTTGCAGATCTACAGCACCAACATGCTGTTTCTCTCCAAACGCGCGATGGACAAGGCCAAGGCCGACAAGATCCCCGTCACCTGGGCAGACTTCAACGAGCTCGCCGACAAGATGAAAGCGGGCGGCGTCCCCTATCCCATCGCCAACGGCGGCACCCGCCCCGACGACGGGCAAAAATTCGAAGCCGCTCTGGCCGGCATCAGTCCCCTCGCATACCGCGCCGCCATGATGAATCTCGAGAAGAAGGCCCTGGAGGGCTCCGAGATCAAGGCTGCGTTCGCACAGGTGCGCAAGATCGCCGACTGGATGGACCCCAACGTCGGCGCCCAGCACTTCTCGACCAATTTGAAGCGCTTCATCGACGGCGACATGGGCATGATGATCATGGGCGGCTGGGCGCAGGGCGTGTTGCGCAATGCCGGTTTCAAGTTCGAGGACTTCATGATCGCGCCAGGTCCGAGCGACAATAGCAAGCCGGTGTTCCTGTTGAACGCCGATGCCTTCATCTTCTGGCAGCGCAAGGAGCCTGACCTGCAGGCCGGCCAGACGCTGATGGCCCAGCTCGTCATGGATCCGGCGATCCAGACCATGTATTCGCAGATCACGGGATCGATCCCCGTGCGTACCGACGTCGATCTGTCCGGCGAAGGCTGGTCGGACGGTCAGCGGCGGACCGCGGCAGCTCTGAAGGACGCAATCGCCAGCAACCAGGCGGTCCTGAGCCTCGCGCACAACATGGCGCAGGAAAACGGCATGACCGCCGCGATGATCGACGTGATCACGGAGTACGTAAAGAACAAGACGATCAAGCCGGAGCAGGCAGCCACTCGTCTGGCCGAGGCCGTCGAGGGCGCACGTTGAGCAATGCCGCCGCGATAAGACCGGGCCGGCCGGCGCTTCCGGAATGGGTGCGCCGGCTGCCGGAATATCTGATGATCTGGGTGCCGCTGCTGCTGTCCGCCGCGCACCTCGTGTCGTTCTCGCTGTGGACGATCTGGATCTCGTTCACGCCATCCACGCTGGTCCCTGTTACGGGATGGGTGGGCTTGCGCAACTACTCGGCGGTGGCGGCATCGCGGAATTGGCAGATCGCCTTCGACAATCTGCTGTTGTTCGGCAGCGCTTTCGTGCTGCTGAGTTTGGTGACCGGCCTCGCCCTTGCGATCCTGCTCGACCAGCGCATTCGCGGCGAGAACCTGCTGCGATCCGTCTTCCTCTATCCGCTTGCGGTGTCGTTCGTGGTCACCGGCACGGTCTGGAGTTGGCTGCTCAATCCCGGCCTCGGAATCCAGAAGCTCGTCCACGACCTCGGCTGGACCTCCTTCAAGTTCGACTGGCTGATCGATCGCGACATGGCGATCTGGACCATCGTGATCGCCGCGATCTGGCAATCCTCGGGCTTCGCCATGGCGCTGTTCCTTGCCGGCCTTCGCTCCGTCGACACCGACATCATCAAGGCCGCGCAGATCGACGGCGCCGGGCCATTTCGAATCTACCGGCGCATCATTCTGCCGTCGCTCTGGCCGATCACCATCACCGTCGTCGTGATCCAGTTGCAGTTCGCGATTTCGACGTTCGACCTCGTGCGCGCGCTCACCAACGGCGGACCGGGAATCGCGACCCAGCTGCCAGCACTGGTCGTCTACGACCTGATGTTCCAGCGCAGCCTGCTCGGCCGGGGAGCGGCGGCGGCGGTGCTCATGCTGCTCATTCTTCTCGCGGTGCTGCTGCCGTATGCGGCGTGGCGATATGTCCAGCGACGGCGGGCCGCCCATGCGTGAGCGGACTTTCGCACCAAGCCGGATCTTGATCTACCTCATCGTCCTGCTGATCGCTGCAGCATGGCTCGCGCCATTGGCTGTTGTGGTGCTGAATTCGCTCCGCAGCAACGAGGAGATCGCGCAGGGCTCGATGATCGGCTGGCCGCAGCACTGGGCCTGGAGCAACTACCTGGCTGCCTGGAGCGGCTTCTGCGTTGCCGAGACCTGCGCCGGCATCCGGCCGTACATGCTGAACTCCGCCCTCGTCACGATTCCTGCGACGATCTTCTCGACCCTGCTCGGTGCCATTGCCGGCTACGCCGTGTCGCTCTGGCGTTTTCGCGGCGACACCTGGATCTACGGCATCGTGACCCTCGGCCTGTTCCTGCCCCAGCAGATGCGCCTGCTTCCCTGGACCATCGTGCTGCGCGACATCGGTCTCATCAACACGCTGGCGGGCCTCGTGCTGATTCACACGATCCAGGGGCTCTCCTTCACCACGCTGTTCTGCCGCAACTATTATGTCGCCATCCCCCATGAATTGATCAGGGCCGCGCGCATCGACGGCGCCGGGTTCTTCCGTATCTTCTGGCGCATCATCCTGCCGCTCTCGCCGCCGATCCTGATCGTCACCGTGATCTGGCAGTTCACGCATATCTGGAACGAGTTCCTCTATGGCGTGACATTCACGAGCGGCCAGCAGCAACCCGTCACCGCCGCTCTCATCGCGCTGTCCGCTGCAGTCGCAGACATCCCGCAGCACGGCGTGCAGAGCGCCGCGGTGATCATCGCGGCGCTACCGACGCTGTTGATCTATCTCCTCGGCGGCAAATACTTCGTCCGCGGCCTGACTGCCGGGGCCGTGAAATGATGGAGTTGTCATGGCAGCACTGAGCATTCGAACCCTGTCGAAGCGCTACGCCAATCTGGAGGTGCTGAAGGGCGTCGATCTCGACATCGAAAGCGGCGAGTTCACGGTGCTGGTCGGGCCATCCGGCTGCGGCAAGTCCACGCTGCTCAACATCGTCGCCGGGCTCGATCATCCGAGCGCCGGGACCGTCGAGATCGGCGGACGCGTGGTCAATGACGTCCCGCCCAAGGATCGCGACATCGCCATGGTGTTCCAGTCCTATGCGCTCTACCCGTCGATGACGGTACGCCAGAACATCACCTTCGGCATGGAATGCCGTCACGTACCCAAAGCGGAGCAAGACGCTGCGGTTGCCAATGTCGCGAAACTGCTCCAGATCGAGGCACTGCTCGGCCGCAAGCCATCGCAGCTCTCCGGCGGCCAACGCCAGCGCGTGGCGATGGGCCGTGCGCTGGTGCGCGATCCCCTGCTCTTCCTGTTCGACGAGCCGCTGTCCAATCTCGACGCAAAACTGCGCGTCGAGATGCGGATGGAGATCAAGCGGCTGCACCAGCGCATCGGCGCAACCATCATCTATGTCACCCACGACCAGATCGAGGCGATGACGATGGCGACGCGGATCGCCGTGATGCATCGCGGCGTGGTGCAGCAGTTTGCCGATCCCGATACCGTGTACCGCTATCCCGCCAATCTGTTCGTCGCACGCTTCATGGGCTCCCCGCCGATGAACACCATGCCGGCGCGGCTCGAGGCCGACGCCGGCGGCCCCGTGGTCGTGATCGGCGCGGGGCGGCCGGACGAAGTTCGCCTCCGCCTGCAGGGATACGATTCGGCGGCACCCTATCTTGGCCGCGAGGTGGTGTTCGGGATCAGGCCGGAATGCATCGCGGAGGGCAACCGCGTGTTCTCCGGCGGTGCACCCATCGTCGTCCACGCGCCGGTGGAGATGGTCGAGCCCACCGGCGCCGAAACCATCGTGCTGCTGCGGCTCGGCGGCGAGTCCGCGCTGGCGCGCATCACGCCGGACATCCGCCCCCCGCCGGGGACGGCAGCCCCCTTCGCGCTCGACACGCGCCGCATTTGCCTGTTCGACCCCGAGACGGAGCGACTGATCGCATGACAAAGACGAGCTATGCCGGACTTGCGGACCGCGTCGTACTGATCACCGGCGGCGCCAGCGGCATCGGGGCCGCCTTCGTGCGCGCCTTCGCGGCCCAGGGAGCGCGCGTCGCGTTCCTCGATGTGGATGAAGAAGCCGGCGGGGCGCTGGTCGCGGAGGTGAGCGCTGCGTCCGAAGCCGCGCCCTTGTTCGTGCCATGCGACCTCCTGGACATCGAGGCCTTGCGGGCCGCAATGGCGCAGGTGCAGCGATCGCTCGGCGATGCCGCGGTCCTCGTCAACAATGCCGCCAATGATCAACGCCAGGTGCTGGCCGAGGTGACGCCGGCAGAGTTCGATTGGATGATCGGCCTCAATCTCAAGCACGTCTTCTTTGCGGCGCAAGCGGTGGTGCCGCAGATGCAGGCGCGCGGCGGCGGCTCGATCATCAACATGTCGTCGATCGCCTGGATGCGCGGTGCACCGGCGCTGCCGGTCTACGCCGGGGCAAAGGCGGCGATCGTCGGTTTCACCAACTCGCTGGCCCGGCTGGTCGGCCCCGACCGCATCCGCGTCAACGCGATTGCGCCAGGCATGGTCATCACCGAACGTCAACGCCGGCTGTGGTATCCGGACGAGCAGGTCATCACCGAAATGCGCTCCCGTCAGGCCGTTCCGGATGCAGTGACGCCCGAGGACATCGCCAACATGGCGCTATTCCTCGCCTCCGACGAAAGCCAGCGCATCACCAGCCAGTGTTTTCGGGTGGATGCAGGACTTGCGTAGAACTTGATCCGGCCACAATGGCGCAACGTTCACGGTCTCGTAGGGTGGGCAAAGCGAAGCGTGCCCACGAATTCTTCTCATCGCGACGAATCGTGGGCACGGCGCGACGCGCCTTTGCCCACCCTACGAGACCTCCGTTACCGCCGTCCCTTGCGCATCGTCTCGAGCACGATGTCGGCGGCGAGCACGCTTGGCGATTTGTTGCCGGTCGACATGACCTGGTCGAGCCGGGCAAAGGCCTCGACCTGCTGCTTGCGCAGCGGCGAATCCGTCAGCACCTCGGCGAGTGCCGGCGCCAGTTTCTCCGGCGTGCACTCCTCCTGCAGGTACTCCGGAATGACATCCTTGCCGATCACGAGATTGGCAAGGATCACCGAGGAGACGCGGATCGCGCGGCGCAGGATGAAGGCCTCGATCGCACCGACGCGATAGGCCGTCACCATTGGAATACCCGACAGTGCGAGCTCCAGCGTCACCGTACCGGATTTGGCCAGCGCCGCACGCGCGATGCGGAACACGGCGCGCTTCTCGTTCTCGCCGGTCACGACCCTTGGCTTGACCGGCCAGCTCGCGATACCCTCGCGGATGGTGGCCTCGAGATGCGGCATGGTCGGCAGTATCAGTTCGAAGGCGTGGCCTTCCGCCTGCAAGCGGCCGAGCACTCCGCCGAAGACATCGAGATGGTGCCTGACCTCGCTACGGCGGCTGCCGGGCAGCACCAAAAGCACCGGCGGCTCGCCGTCGCGACGTGCCTGCTCCTCCGCGTTCGGCCGCAGCGAGGGCAATTGCTCGACTAAGGGATGGCCGACATAGCTGCATGGCGGTCCGCCGAGCTTGCGGTATTCCTCCGGCTCGAACGGCAGCAGACCGAGCACATGGTCGACATAACCGAGCATGGTCCGCGCCCGCCCCGGCCGCCACGCCCAGAGCTGCGGCGAGACGTAATCGACGACCGGGATCGCAGGATTCTTCGCGCGCACGCGGCGGGCGACGCGATGGGTGAAATCGGGGCTGTCGATGATGACGAGCGCGTCCGGCGCGGCGTCGGCCACGGCGTCGGCCGTCTCGCGGATCAGCCGCAGAATTTTCGGCAATTGCTGCACCACCGCGGCAAATCCGACGATTGACAGCTCCTCGATCGGAAACAGCGATTCCAGCCCTTCGCGCGCCATGGTACGTCCGCCGACGCCGACGAACTGCACGCCGTCGCCGAGACGCTGGCGCAGGACCTTCATCAAGGCACTGCCGAGCCGGTCGCCGGATTCCTCCGTGGCGATCAGGAAGATCTTGCGCTTGGGATCGCGCGACTGCATCACGCCGGCAGACCGATGACGAAGAGGTATTTGGCGTCCGCGAGAGCGATCATCGCCTGCGGCTCTGCGGCGATGGTGTTGCCGGCGATGACGGCGAGGCCCGCAAGGCCGGCCGCCGCGACGCCCTCGATGGTGCGCGGGCCGATCGTCGGCAGGTCGAAACGCAGATCCTGGCCGCTCTTCGGCGCCTTCACGATCACGCCGCGGCCGGCGGCCGCGCGAATGCGCCCCTCCTCGCGCAGCCGCGCGACGCGCGCGAGCAGCGCATCGGTGCCCTCGATGTCCTCGACCGCGACCACATGGCCGTCGATCACCACCGCAGCCTGGCCGATGTCGAACGGACCGAGCGCAGTCAGCACCGCACGGCCGCGCGCGATGTCGGTCTTGCTGGTATCGCTGGGCCAGGCGCGACTGATGCAGCCCTCGGGCATCAGGAGATCGGGGGCGAGGTCCTTGATGCCGACCATGCGAAAGCCGTCCTGCTCGAGGATGCGGCCGACGCCGGACAAGAGATGATCGTCGCCGCCGCGAAAGGCGCGGATGACATTGCCGAGCAGCCGCATCGTCTTGACGTCGAACCGGATCTCGGAGAGCGAGGGCCGCACCAAGGTGCCGATGAAGATCAGGTCGCGGCAGCCCTCCTCGCGGAACAGTCGCATCGCGCGGCCGAGCTGGCCGACCGAGATCCAGCGATGGCGGAATTTCTGCACCCGCGCGGGATCGCAGGCCCCGCGCAGCGGAAACAGCACCGGCGTGATGCCGCGCGCGGCAAGCGAGTCGGCGACTGCGAACGGCATCGCGCCGCCGCCGGCGACGATGCCGACCGGCGATGAGATGTCCGACGCCGCCGATGTCATGTCCGCGGCCATCCCAAAATCACTTCGCAATGGCAGGAAGACAGAGCGGGCGCTTGCCCTTGCCGATGAAGTCGAGGATTTCGGCGATCGCCGGATCTTCGCCCGCAAGCGGCCTGGACGCCTCTAACCGCTCGGCGAATGTGCCGGGCCCATGGAAGAGCTTTTGGTAGAATCCGCGCACCGTCGCAAGCCGCTGCCTGGTGAACTTGCGCCGCTTCATGCCGATCAGGTTGAGGCTCTCGAGCACCGCATACTGGCCGTTAACGAGCCCATACGGGATGACATCGTCGCGTACGCCGCAGACCCCGCCGACCATCACGTAGGGGCCGATGCGCGTGAACTGGTGCACTGCGGAGAGGCCGCCGATATAGACGGCGTCGCCGATCTCGCAGTGGCCGCCGAGCGTCGCCGAGGTCGCAAAGATCACGTTGTTGCCGACCATGCAGTCATGGCCTACATGGCTGTTGTTCATGAAGTAGCCGCCGTTGCCGACGCGCGTCAGACCGCCGCCCTTGATGGTGCCGACATTCATCGTCGCGCCTTCGCGGATGACGCAGCCAGAGCCGATCTCGAGCTTCGTCGGCTCGCCCTTGTAGCTGAGATCCTGGGGCGCGCCGCCGAGCACCACGAACGGCGAGATCACGCCGCCGTCCCCGATCGACGTATGGCCGATGACGGTAACATGCCCAATCAGCTTGCAGTTCGCGCCGATCACGACATTCGGGCCGATGATGCAATAGGGCCCGATCTCGGTGCCCTCGCCGATCACGGCGCCGTCCGCGACCCGTGCGGTGGGATCAATCTTGCTCATCAAGCAATCTTACTCTTCAAGAAGGTCTGGTTATGCGTTGAAGTCGCTCAGATTTCCGGTGGTTAGCGCGACTATGCCCGATCTGTCCAGTGACGTATCATCTCTGCCGGTTTCAAGTGCCGGATGAGGCGGTCGTCCCGGCTCCTCAACAACTTCATGCGGAGCTTCAGCTTTCATGGTCAGGGCCCTGGCACTTCTGCTCGCACAGCTCGCGGCCGCACCGATCGTGTCCGAGACGGTCGAGACCGGCGAACGCCGCCGCATCGACCTCGCGACATTCGAATGCCGCGACATCAGCCGCAGCACTGTGCTTCAGCGGGTCTGCTACGACCGCGCGCATCACGACCTCGTCGTCGCGACTGGCGGCGGCTATGCGCGCTATTGCGGCGTCGCGGCCGAGACCGCCGACCGTCTCCTGAGCGCGCCATCCATGGGTCAGTTCTTCAACCAAAACATTAAGCGCGAGGCTCCTGGCGGCCGCTACGATTGCGGCGCGTGAGCCCGTCGCGAGGGCCGCGTGCCGCTCAGTCCGTCAGCATGGCGCCGACGTCGGCCTCCGCGACCACCTGCCCGTTGACCTTGGCATCGCCGTGAAACCACCACATGGCCTTGCGGCGGCCGAGCGAGCGCATGTGATACTCGATGGTATCGCCCGGCAGCACGGGCTTGCGGAATTTGCACTTGTCGATGGTGAGGAAATAGACCGCCCGCGGCTTCTCGGTGCCTTCGACCGACTTGATGCCGATCACGCCCGCGGTCTGCGCCATCGCCTCGATCATCATGACGCCGGGATAGACCGGTCGCTCCGGGAAATGCCCCTGGAAGGCCGGCTCGTTGAAGGTGACGTTCTTGATGCCGATGCCGCTGTAGTCGGCCCGGATGTTGATCACGCGGTCGATCAGCAGCATCGGGAAACGGTGCGGCAGCGTCTGGAGGATGGCATTGATGTCCACCAGCTCGAACTTAACAGGTGATTCCTCCGTCATTCCCGTCCCTCATCCTTCGGATCAGCCCTGCTGTCGCGTACCAAGCGCTCCACCGCGATGATCTCCTTGAACCATTGTTTGGTCGGCTTGGCGAAAAAACCACCCCAGCGTCCGCCCGGCGGGATGTCGTCCTTGACGCCGCTCATCGCGGTCACCTGGGCCCCGTCCCCGATCTTGAGGTGGTTGTTGATGCCAACCTTCGCTCCGAGTGCCACGTTGTCGCCAATGGACAGGCTGCCGGCGAGCCCGATCTGGGCGGCCAGCAGGCAATGCCGGCCGATCGTGACATTGTGACCGATCTGGACCTGATTGTCGATTTTCGTGCCTTCGCCGATCACGGTGTCGCGCAAGCTGCCGCGGTCGATCGTGGTCCCGGCGCCGACCTCGACATCGTTCTGGATCAGCACCCGCCCGGTCTGAGGCACCTTCAGATGGCCCTCGGGGCCGAAAAAAATGAAGCCGTAGCCGTCCTGGCCGATCGAGCAGCCGGGATGGATCAGCACATTGTTGCCGATCAGGGCGCACTGGATCGCGGTGCGCGCGCCGACATTGCAGTCCCGGCCGATCTTGACGCCGGGCCCGATCACCGCCCCGACGCCGACCACCGTGCCGCTCCCGATCTCCACATCCGGGCCGATCACGGCCAGGGGATCGACGATCACGCCGTCCTCGAGCCGGGCCGAGGGATCGATGATCGCCGACGGCGCGATGCCGTCATTGCCGACCCAGGATTGGGGCCTCAGCGCTTCGCCGTGCCATTCCCGCGCGATCCTGACAAAGGCCCGGAACGGCTGCGCCACCCGCAGCACGGCCACGTGCGCGGGCACCTGGGGCTCGAAGCGCGTGCTCACCAGGCAAGCGCCGGCCTTGGTCGCCTTGATCTCGTCGGCGTATTTGAGGTTGTCGAAGAACGCCAGATGCATCGGGCCCGCTTCGTCAAGCGAAGCAAGGCCCGTGATGATGTGGCCGCCCCTGGCGGGATCGACCAGCTGCGCCTTGGTCAGCGTGGCAATGTCAGCCAACGTTGAGGCAGGCGGCTTTGTGAAGAAGGTCGGCTGCGCCATTCCACCCCGTCGCGGTCCGGCTTCGGCATGAAGCGGTCGAGCCGCATCATGCTCCATCTCTTGGATCGGCACGATCCCTTTCGGAAACCGGTTCCAGTGATCCGGATCGTGCCGTGCTGATCGAATTAGAACGTGGTGCCGCCGCCGAACCGGAACTCCTGCGTGCGATCGTACTTGCCCTTGCTGAGCGGCACGGCGTAGTCGAAGCGCAGCGGACCGAACGGCGACTGCCAGATCAGGCCGACACCAACCGACGAGCGGACGACCTTGCTGTCGTCGTAGACGAGGCCGGTACAGGTGCCCGCAGACGACGGATTGATGCTCGAGGGGATGCAGCCCGGTACATTGACTTCGTTGGTCGTCGTCCAGCCGGTCGGTCCCTTATAGTCGTAGAGGCCGCCGGCATCGGCATAGACCGCGCCCTTCAGACCCACTTCCTTCGGCAGGAACCAGAACGGCATCTGCAGTTCGAGCGAAGCGCCCCAGTACTTGGTGCCGCCGAGGGCGTCCTGCGTACCGAAGGGGTTCAAATCGCGCGGGCCGATGCCGTTCGGGGCAAAGCCGCGGACGAGGTTCGAACCCATCTGGAAGTGATCGAGCATGCGCAGATCGCTGCCCATCTTGTTCAGCATGCCGCTCTGCACGCGGACGAGGCCGACGATGTCAGACACCAGCGGAGTATAGTACTTCGCATCGATGACGGACTTCAGGTAGGAGACGTCGCCGCCGACGCCGGCGAAATCCTGACGGAAGTCGACGAGCAGACCGTCGGTGGGGTTCTTGTTGTTGTCCAGCGTGTTGTAGGTCAGCGTATAGCCAAGCGCCGAGGTCAGGGTCTTGCCGTTGGCGAGCTCCCTGCGCACCGGCAGCGAAGCTTCGCCGTCGCTGTAGCAGCCGAGACCGTTGGTCGAGCTGAGATCCGGAACGCCGCCATTGGCATTGACGAAGGCCGGGCTCGGATTGAAGGCCGACGTACCCAGATTGTTGTTACAGTTCGCCAGGTAGTACGGCAGCGTGATTTCCTGCTGGTAGATCGAGTAGCGCAGCTGCAGCGCCAGATCTTCACGCAAGGAGAAGCCGAGGCGCGGCGAGAAGCCGAGCGTCTTGGTGCCGTAGGAGATGTAGCTGTTGGACAGCTGCTGGCGCTGATAGAGGTCGAGGCCAAGCGCGACGCGGTAGTCGAGCAGATACGGCTCGACGAACGACAGCGAGTAACCGCGTGCATATTGGCCGTAGGTCACCGACGCCTTGGCGAACAGACCGCGGCCAAGCAGGTTGCGCTCGGAGATCGAGACTTCGGCCAGCGCGCCGTCGGTGGTGGAGTAACCGCCCGAGATCGAGAAGTCGCCGGTCGATTTCTCTTCCATGTCGACGATCAGGACCACGCGATCGCTCGACGAGCCCGGCTCCGTCGTGATCTTCACGCTCTTGAAGTAGTCGAGGTTCTTCAGGCGCCGCTCGGCACGGTCGACCAGGGCGCGGTTGTAGGCGTCGCCCTCGGAGATGTCGAACTCGCGGCGGATCACGTAATCGCGGGTACGCGTGTTGCCGCGCAGGTTGATGCGCTCGATATAGGTGCGCGGACCTTCGTCGATGTTGAACACGACGGAGACGGTGTGCGCCTCGAAATTGCGGTCGCCGCCGGGCCGGACCACGGCGAAGGCGTAGCCGCGGCGCGAGGCCTCGATCTGCATCTCCTCGACCGACTTCTCGACCGATTCGACGTTGTAGAGCGAGCCGACATTGACGCGCGAATAGGCGCGCATCGACGAGGGATCGAAGTTCGGAATGCTGGAGCGGAAGTCGAGCGCGCCGACGCGGTACTGCGATCCTTCCTCGATCTTGAAGGTGACGTTGAAGCCCTTCTTCTCCGGATCGTATTCGGTGAGCGCGGCCACCACCTGGACGTCGGCGAAACCGTTCTTGAGATAGAAGCGGCGGATCAGGTCGCGGTCGGCTTCGACGCGGTCGGGATCATAGATGTCACCGCTGGCCAGGAAGCTCAGCAGGTTCGATTCGCGGGTCTTGATGACGTCCCTGAGGCGATAGGACGAGAATGCGACATTGCCGACGAACTCGATCGACTTGACGCCGGTCTTGGCGCCCTCCTCGATCGTAAAGATGAGGTCGACGCGGTTGTTCGGCTGCTCGATGACCTCGGGCGTGACGCGCACGTCGTAGCGGCCGGACCGGCGATAGATTTCAGCGATTCGCAGCGTGTCGGACTGCACCATGGCGCGGGAGAAGGTGCCGCGCGCCTTGGACTGGACTTCAGTGGTGAGCTGCTCGTCCTTGATCTTCTTGTTGCCCTCGAAGGCGATCCGGCCGATCACCGGGTTTTCCACCACGGAGACGACGATCTGGCCGCCGCCGCCGCGGTTGATTCTCACGTCCTGGAACAGGCCGGTCTCGATCAAGGCCTTGAGGCCGTCGTCGATGGCGCCTTGATCCAGGCGCCCGCCCGGACCCGGCTTGAAATAGGAGCGGATCGTCTCCACCTCGACCCGGCGATTTCCTTCGACGGAAATCGACTGCACGGTCTGAGCGAGCGCAGACGAAGACACAAAAACAGCCCCGACCGGGGCAATCACCGGCGCGCCGAACATGATCAGGGTTGCGAGCAAGCCCCCCCGGAGTCGCAGTCCAAACTTCATCGCGCAACGCGCCCTTATCATTCCGAGCCAGACCCAACCCCAACGCCGGTCTGGAAGATTCCCCAAGTTCAGGCCGCTTGTAGCCAATTTCACCGACGCCGCAAACGGCCGAAAGCGCCGTAATTTCAATTTCATTCCAAGACGTTGCTCATCAGCAACGCCACAAAAAAGCCTCCATCAAGATGCCGCCATCCGCAGGATGTCGTTATAGGTCGCAAACACCATCAACATCAGCACTAAACCGAGCCCGATTCGGAACCCCATCTCCTGAGTCCGCTCGGACAGGGGTCGGCCGCGGACGACCTCCGCCGCATAGAACATCAGGTGGCCGCCATCGAGCAGCGGGATCGGGAACAGGTTCAGCAGGCCGATCGACACCGACAGCACCGCGCACAAATTGATCACGAACTGGAACCCGGCGCTGGCCGCCTGCCCCGACATCTTCGCGATGCCCAGAACCCCGCTGACCTCGTTCGGATTGCCGTTTCCGACGAACAGAGAGCCCAGGAACTTGAAGGTGCTGGTGATGATGAACCAGACCTGCTCAACCCCGATCTTGAGCGCCTCGCCGATGCCCACCGGGGCGGTCGAGGCCTCGCCGGCCTGAGATTTATGCTCCACACCGAGCACACCGAGACGGTGGCTGTTGCCGAACGGATCCTTGCGCTCGAGCAGCGCCGGCGTTGCGGTCAGCGAGACGATGGCGCCGTCCCGCTTCACCTGGAAGGCAAGCGCCGAACCCGCATTCATCGCAACGATTCGCTGCATGTCGGCAAAGCTCTCGATCGGCTTGCCGTCGATCTGGACGACGACGTCCCCGATCTTGAAGCCGGCCGCAGCCGCGGCGCCATCGGCGACGACGCCATCGACCCGCGCGATCGTGCTCGGCTTGCCGTAATACAGCGCCATGCCCGCGAAGATCAGCGCGCCCAGGATGAAATTGGCGATCGGTCCGGCCGCGACGATGGCGGCGCGCGGGCCGACCTTCTTGTGGTGGAAGCTGCCGGCGCGCTCCTCGGTCGTCATGGCCGCGAGCGTCTGGGCCGAGGGGGTCGAGGCCTCGCTCTCGTCGCCGAAGAACTTGACGTAGCCGCCGAGCGGGATGGCCGAGATTTTCCAGCGGGTGCCGTGGCGGTCATTGAAACCGACCAGCTCAGGTCCGAAACCGAGCGAGAAGGTCAACACGCGAACGCCCGCCCAGCGCGCGACCAGGAAATGGCCGAGTTCGTGGAAGAACACGACGATCGTCAGGACGAACAGGAAGGGAACCGCGTAGCCGAGGAGCCCATGGCTCAACGTATTGAAACTATGGACAAAAAAGTCGATCATCGAATTCCCTCATCCAGCGCCGCAAGGCCCTGGCCCCGAACCATCTAGGATGCCTTTAAGGCAATTTGAGGCAATAGGGCGGCAGCTCTATTTCGAGCAACATGGTCAACAGAGATTGCATCATCGGCCGACGTCAGGGGCGCCTGGTTCCCGCTGCGGATCCAGTCATCCAATGTTGCCTCCACCAGCCGGGCGATCGCGCCGAACCGGATCTTGCCGGCAATGAAGGCGGCGACCGCGACCTCATTGGCCGCGTTGTAGACGGTGGTCGCCCCCTTCCCGGTCCGGAGCGAATCGAAAGCCAGCCGTAATCCGGGGAAGCGCTCGAAGTCCGGTGCCTCGAAGGTCAGCTGGCCAATCTTGGCGAGGTCCAGCTTGGCCGCCGGCCCCTTGATCCGGTCGGGCCAGCCGAGGCAATGCGCAATCGGCGTGCGCATATCGGGCGCGCCGAGCTGGGCCATCACCGAACGGTCGGAGAACTCGACCATGCCGTGGATGATCGACTGCGGATGCACCAGGACGTCGATCTCGTCGGGCGCGAGCGCGAACAGATAGGACGCCTCGATCACCTCGAGCCCCTTGTTCATCATCGACGCCGAATCGATCGTGATCTTCTGGCCCATGCTCCAGTTCGGGTGCTTCAGAGCCTGCTCGAGCGTGGCCTGCTCGATGTCGGCCGGCTTCCAGGTGCGGAACGGGCCACCCGACGCCGTGATGATGACGCGGACCAATTCATCGCGATTCCCGGACGCCAAGGCCTGAAATAGCGCATTGTGCTCGGAATCGGCCGGCAGGATGCAGGCGCCGGCCTTGGCCGCACGCTGCATGAAAAAATCGCCGGCGCAGACCAGACATTCCTTGTTGGCCAACGCCACATGCGCGCCGCGATCGACCGCCGCCAGCGCCGGTTTCAATCCGGCAGCGCCGCTCACGGCCGCCATCACCCAATCGGCCGGACGCGCGCCGGCCTCGATCACCGCGCTCTCGCCGGCGCCGCATTCGGTGCTGGTCCCGGCGAGCGCGGCCTTGAGCTCGGCGAGCTTGGAGGTGTCGGCGATCGCGACGAAGCGCGCGGAAAATTCCTTCGCGAGCTTTGCCAGCGCTTCGACATTGCCGTTCGCCGTCAGCGCCTCGACGCGATAGCGCTCGGGCGAAGCGCGCAGCAGATCCATCGTGCTGTCGCCGATCGAGCCGGTAGCGCCGAGAACTGTGACGCTGCGGACGCTGGACGCCGCAGCCTTGTTATTACGCAATGGGACCGCGCTCATATCCTCACCAAACCATAAGACCGCTTCCGGCGCTATGCACACCATGGCGGAGAAAGCCGATAATCCATGCCGCCAGGATGGCGGCGACAAAACCGTCCAGGCGGTCCATAAGCCCGCCATGGCCGGGAATTAAGTGACTGGAATCCTTGACACCGAAGCGCCGCTTGACCGCGGATTCGAACAGATCGCCCAATGCCGACACCACCGAAAGGATGGCGCTGACCAGCAGCAATGGCCCCATCTTTCCGAACCCGCAAGCCGCAAAGCCCACCGCAACCAGAAGGCTTGCGACGAAGCCGCCCAGCGCCCCGGACCAGGTCTTTTTCGGGCTCACGCGCGGCCAGAGCTTCGGCCCGCCGATGCTGCGACCGGCAAAATAGCCGCCGATGTCGGTCGCCCACACCACCAGCAGCACGAACATCAGCGCGGAGAAGCCGTTGACGAGATCCTTTCGCACCAGGATCGAGGCCAGCAGCGCTGCCGCTGCATAAGCAAAGCCCGTCGCAGCCCAGATGAACTTGCCGCGCGCGATCAGCGTCACGATCGCGCCGCCGACGAGGCCGACGATGACGGAGGTCTTGAGCCCGCCAAAAGCGACCGCAGCCCCCATCATCGCGATGACGATCGTCCCTGCCCCGGTCAGCGCCGCCGAGCCCGCGCCCACCACCGTCAGCCATTCCGCGAACAGCCCGATCGACACCAGGGTGACGAGCAGCGCCCACAACCAGCCGCCGGCATAAGCGACCGCGATGGTCAGCGGCGCCAGCACCAGCGCTGCGAGGACCCGCATCACCAGATTGCTCGGGGCAGGCTTGGCGCCCGCCGGTGCGGCGTCTTGTTCGCTCACGAGGCGGTTTTCGCGACCAGGCCGCCGAAACGGCGCTCGCGCCTGGCGAATTCGGCGATCGCGCTTTCCAGCGCCGCCTTGTCGAAATCGGGCCAGTGGATCGGCACGAACACGAGCTCGCTATAGGCCGCCTGCCACATCAGGAAATTGGACAGGCGCTGCTCGCCGCTGGTGCGGATGATGAGATCGGGATCGGGAATGTCGGGCGCATCGAGATGCGCTCCCAGCGTCTCGGCGTCGATCGTATCGGGATTGCGCTTGCCCTCGGCGACCTCGCGCGCGAGCTTCTGCGCCGCCTTCGCGATCTCCTGCCGCGAGCCGTAATTGAAGGCGACGACGAGCGTGAGGCGCGTGTTGTCACGCGTCAGCTCCTCGGCCTCGTTGAGCAGCGCGCAGATGTCGCTCTCGAGCCCATCGCGTTCGCCGATGATGCGGACCTTGACGCCGTCGCGATGCAGGCTGGCAAGATCATTGCGGATGAAGCGGCGGAGCAGGCCGAAGAGATCGCCGATCTCGCTCGCCGGCCGCGACCAGTTCTCCGACGAGAACGAGAAGATGGTGAGGTAGCGGATGCCGAGCTCGTGCGAGGCACGCACGACGCGGCGCAGAGCCTCGACGCCGCGGCGATGCCCCTCCGCACGCGGCAAACCGCGCGCGGCCGCCCAGCGCCCATTGCCATCCATGATGATAGCGACGTGCGCGGGCGCCTCGGACCGGTCGGGTCCTTCCGTTGCGGGCGCGGCGGCGTTGGACATTGAAGGTGGCCTTAAACGGTGAGGATTTCTTTTTCCTTGGCGGCCAGCAACTGGTCGATTTCCGTGATCGTACCGTCGGTCGCCTTCTGCACCTCGTCGGCGTGGCGCTTCTGGTCGTCCTCGGACATCTCGTGGTTCTTCTCGAGCTTCTTGAGAACGTCGAGGCCATCGCGGCGGACGTGGCGCGCGGCAACCTTGGCGGCCTCCGCATATTTATGCGCGACCTTCACCAGTTCCTTGCGCCGTTCCTCGTTCAGCTCGGGGATGCGCAGGCGCAGCACCTGGCCTTCGGTCGCGGGCGACAGGCCGAGGTTGGAATCGACGATCGCCTTCTCCACCGCCTTGACCATCGACTTGTCCCAGACCTGCACCGAGATCAGGCGTGGCTCCGGCACGCTGACGGTGGCGAGCTGGTTGAGCGGCATGTGGCTGCCATAGGCGTCGACCTGCACCGGATCGAGCATCGAGGCGGAAGCGCGCCCCGTCCGCAGGCCGCCGAGCTCGTGCTTGAGGGACTGGACGGCGCCCTGCATGCGGCGCTTCACTTCGTTGAGGTCGAAAGTACCCGTGGACATCACGTTTCTCCTTCAAGATCCCGGCGACCGCTCCCGCGACCTTCCCTGAAGGCGCGCGACAGATGAGCGGTCAGCCGGCGACAATGGTTCCGTGGCCGACGCCACGTAGAATCGCGCCGATCGAACCCGGCTCCGCGATCGAGAATACGATGATAGGCAGAGACGTCTCGCGGGCAAGCGCGAAGGCGGTCGCATCCATCACCTTGTAGCCGCCCTCGATCGCCTGCGAATGGGTCAGCCGGTCAAACCGCGTGGCTGCCGGATCCTTCTTCGGATCGGCCGAGTAGACGCCGTCGACATTGGTGGCCTTCAGAACCGCCTGGGCGCCGATCTCGGCGGCGCGCAGCACCGCGGTCGTATCGGTGGTGAAGAACGGATTGCCGGTCCCGCCGCCAAGCAGCACGATCCGGCCCTCGGCGAGATATTTGTGCGCCGCAGTGCGGGTGAACAGCTCGGAAATCTCGGGCATGACGAAGGCCGACAGCGTGCGCGCCGGCGTGCCCTTGCGCTCGATCGCCGCTTCCAGCGCGAGGCAGTTCATCATGGTGGCGAGCATGCCCATGGTGTCGCCGGTCGGGCGCGACACACCGCGGGCGGAGACCTCGACGCCGCGCACGATATTGCCACCGCCGATCACGACCGCGACCTCGGTGCCGAGCTTGCGGGCCGCAATCAGGTCGTCCGCAACCCGGTCGACGGTCGGCTGATCGATGCCAAAGCCTTGCTGTCCCGCGAGATATTCGCCGGACAGCTTGATCACGACGCGACGATAGACCGGATCAGACATGAGCACTTTCCTTGTCCGGGCGCCGCTTCCGGCGGCACGCCGGAAGGAGGTGTTCCGGCGCTTACTTCTTGCCGCTGGCCGCAGCGACCTCGGCCGCGAAGTCGCTTTCCTGCTTCTCGATTCCCTCACCAAGAGCATAGCGCACAAAGCCGGCGATCTTCAGGGCCCCGCCGACCTTGCCCTCGGCTTCCTTCAACGCCTGCGCCACCGACTTGCCGGTGTCGTGGATGAAGGCCTGTTCGAGCAGGCAGACTTCCTTGTAGTAGGTCTTGAGGCCGGACTCGACGATCTTCTCGATCACGTTCTCGGGCTTGCCCTGCTGGCGATATTTGTCGGCGAGCACGTCCTTCTCGCGCTTGACGACCGCCGGATCGAGGCCGGACGGATCGAGCGCCAGCGGGTTCGCGGCGGCAATGTGCATCGCGATCTGGCGGCCGAGCGTTGCGAGCTCGTCGGCCTTGCCGGGCGATTCCAGCGCTACGATCACGCCCATCTTGCCGGCGCCCTCGACGACCGCGCCGTGGACGTAGTTCGACACCACGCCCTGGCTCACTTCGAGCGAAGCTGCGCGGCGCAGCGTCATGTTCTCGCCGATGGTGGCGATCGCGTCATTGATGGCGGCTTCGACCGTGACGTCGCCGACCTTGGCGGCCTTGATCTTCTCGACATCGGAGCCGGCGTCGAATGCGACCTGGGCGACCATCTTGACCAGGCCCTGGAACTGGCCGTTACGCGCGACGAAGTCGGTTTCGGAGTTGACCTCGACCACGACACCCTTGGTGCCCTTGGTCAGGGCGCCGATCAGGCCCTCGGCCGCGACGCGGCCCGACTTCTTGGCAGCCTTGGACAGGCCCTTCTTGCGCAGCCAATCCTGCGCCGCTTCCATGTTACCGTCGTTTTCGGTCAGCGCGGCCTTGCAGTCCATCATGCCCGCGCCGGTCGACTCGCGCAGGTCCTTGACCATCGCAGCTGTGATCGTTGCCATCGTTGAAAATCCTTTGTGCCTGCTGGTTCGCCGCGGCGTGGCATCGAAGCGCCCCGCCGCGGTCCATCTCAGGGATTCGCGTCAACTGAAATGGTGGCCGGATCTTGTCCGGCCAACCCATCGCTCTCTTGACTATTCCGCTTCCGCGGTCAGCGCCTTGGCCTTGGCCACCCAGGCGTCCGCACGGCTCGGCAGACCGACTTCTTCGCCGATCGTGTGCGCGGTGTCGTGATCGAGCTCGGCGAGCTGCCAGAAGTGGAAGATGCCGAGGTCGTTGAACTTCTTCTCGATCGCACCCGACACGCCCGGGAGCTTCTTGAGGTCGTCGGCGGTGCCGCGCGGACCTGCGAGGCCCTGGAAGCCGCTCGACGAAGCCGCCGGCAGCTCTTCAGCGAGCGGACGGGCCGAGGCGCCGACGTCGATGCCCGAATCGCCCTGAGCGCGGGAGATGCCGTCGATGGCAGCGCGCGCGATCAGGTCGCAATAAAGCGCGATCGCACGGCCGGCGTCGTCATTGCCCGGCACCACATAGGTGATGCCCTTCGGGTCCGAATTGGTGTCGACGATCGCGGCGACCGGGATGTTGAGCCGCTGGGCTTCCTGGATCGCGATGTCTTCCTTGTTGGTGTCGATCACGAAGATCAGGTCGGGCAGACCGCCCATGTCCTTGATGCCGCCGAGCGAGCGGTCGAGCTTGTCGCGCTCGCGCTGAAGCGTCAGACGCTCCTTCTTGGTGTAGGAGCTGGCATCGCCGCCCGACAGCACGTCGTCGAGGTGACGCAGGCGCTTGATCGAGGCCGAGATCGTCTTCCAGTTGGTCAGCGTGCCGCCGAGCCAGCGCGAATTGACGAAATACTGCGCGCAGCGCTTGGCAGCGTCCGCGACGCCGTCCTGCGCCTGGCGCTTGGTGCCGACGAACAGGATGCGGCCGCCCTTGGCGACGGTGTCGCTGACCGCCTGCAAGGCCGTGTGCAGCATCGGCACGGTCTGCGCGAGGTCGACGATGTGAATGTTGTTGCGAGCGCCGAAAATGAACGGAGCCATTTTCGGATTCCAGCGGTGAGACTGGTGACCAAAGTGCACGCCAGCTTCAAGCAGCTGACGCATGGTGAAATCGGGTAGCGCCATCGTTCTAGTTCTCCGGTTGGTTCCTCCGGAAGCGTGTGAGCAAAACGGAGCGTTGTCGCCCCGGCTGCCACCGGACGGCCTTGTGAGCCATGCTTCCGTGTGAGATGCGGCGCTGTATAGCGCCATTTCGGCCAGAAGCAAGGAAATAAGGGCCTTTCGGGGGCGGATTTCGCCCGCGAGAGGCCCTTTCCCTGGAGACCGGGCCGCTCCCTAACGCCCGACTAGCACTTGATTAGCACGTGACTAACACTTGACTAGCACCTGGGCTGGTTCGGCGGGCACTTCTTGGCCGCCGGCGGTGGGGGTGCGGGGCG